>JBOGOW010000182.1:0-7465 GCA_050748285.1 Pyrinomonadaceae bacterium | reverse complement strand
TCGCTTATCGGCACCCATCAACCATGGCGTCGCGAACAGGGCGGAAAAGTTTTCAATCTCATCGTTCGCAAACTTACGGGGCTCCCGTTTTGGGATACGCAATGCGGTTTTAAGGCATTTAATTTGGCTAAGTTCAAGCCGCTTCTTGAAGTAATGCAGATCGACCGATTCGGCTTCGATGTCGAATTTCTTTATGTCGCAAATCTCCACAATTTACGATTAAAAGAGATTCCCGTCCGCTGGAACAACGACGAACGCAGCAAAGTAAGCGTCATCCGCGACAGCATAAGAATGTTCGACGAGGTCCGGCAAATTCGTAGAAACTCAATAAAAGGAGTATATGAAAATCTCCATTGATTATCGTATAATTGCCTTATGAAATGGGAAGAGAGAATTGTCTGTAACCCAAATGTTCTTCTTGGAAAGCCCACTATTAAAGGTACTAGATTATCGGTCGCTTTTCTCTTGGAGCGCTTAGCTGACGGTTGGACGGAAAAGATGTTGTATGAGAATTATCCCCGACTCGCTCCCGCCGATCTTCAGGCGGTTTTTGCATATGCTTCAGAATGTATGAGTGAGGACTTCGCCTTTGGCCGATCTAAACACAACTGATGCTGCTTCTTCTTGCCGACGAACATATCCCTGCCATTAGCAAGAACATTTTGGAGAATGCGCGACATGAAGTGGTTAGTGTTGCAAAAAAACTTTCCGTCGATTGACGATGAAGAAACTATAGCCATAGCAAATCAGGCGGGCCGAATAATTGTAACTTTCGACAGCGACTTTGGTGAGTTGATATATAAGCACGGCGTAAAGTGCAGTACTGGAGTCATTTACTTCCGCATTCACAAATTTTTGCCGGACGAGCCGGCCAATCTTATTCTATATCGGCACGAAAAAATGAAGACGGTATTCGAAAAAAGTTTTATCGTTTTGACGCGAAAAACAATCAGGCAGAGACTGCTATGACCGCCAAACTCAATGTAAACATCGACCACGTCGCTACGATCCGCGAGGCGCGGAAGACCATCGAGCCGAGCATTATTACGGCGGCGGTTATATGCGAGCAGGCAGGTGCCGACGGCATTACCGTTCATCTGCGACAGGATCGACGGCACATTCAGGATCGCGATATCGAACTGCTCCGCGATGTTGTAACGACCTATTTGAATGTCGAAATGGCCGCGACCGACGAGATGGTCAGCATTGCGACACGCACAAAGCCCGACGCCGTTTCGCTAGTCCCCGAAAACCCGAATGAAATAACGACCGAAGGCGGTCTTGACGTTGTCGGCAATTTTGCAAACGTAAAATTGTCGGTCGAAAAACTGAAAGCCGCAAGAATCTTTGTCAGTATTTTCATCGACCCTGATGAAAAGCAGATCGAAGCCGCCGCAAAGGCCGGCGCCCAACAAGTCGAACTCTGCACGGCAGAATACGCCGAGTTGACGCTCGTCGATGGGTCAGAACCGGGAGCGATAGCGACTGGGTTCCTAACCACGGATGCGTCGATCAGCCCGCAAGCCTCCGCCGAAATTTCTCGCATTACAGTCGCCGCCAAACACGCTGTAAAAATAGGATTAAAAGTCGCCGCCGGCCACGGTCTAACCTACCGCAACATCGCCGCTCTCGCCGCCATCGCCGAAATTACCGAATTCAACATCGGTCATAACATTATCTCCCGCGCAGTATTTGTTGGATTAAATCAGGCAGTTAAAGAAATGATCGCCGCTTGTCAAAACCGCGAGCGATAGCGACCGGGTTCTTTGCTCTTTGGCATTTCGATATCTCGTTGTTAGATAAAAATATGCTTGCGGCCGGGAGCATTCATTGTGTAAGCATCCCCTAAAATAGTACCAGATAAAAGTGGAGATTCCGGCCGATGATAGAATAACGGGGGAGGCTGGGAATGAAGAGGAGCAAGTTTAGTGAGGGGCAGGTATTGGGGATATTGAAGGCTGTGGAGAATGGGCGGACGGTAAGGGATGTGTGCCGTGAGCATACGATTTCGGAATCGACGTATTTCAACTGGAAGGCGAAGTATGGAGGGATGACGGCGTCGGAGATCAAGCGGCTGAGGGGGCTTGAGGAGGAGAATGTGAAGTTGAAGAGGATGTACGCGGATGTTGCGTTGTAGTGCCGGGCGCTGAAGGATATGATCGAAAAAAAAGGCTGGTGACGGCAGAGCGGCGCGAGTCGGTCGGGTATTTGAAAATCGGGCATGAGATGAGCGAGCGGGGTGCTTGCGAGGCGGTAAATGTATCGCGGACTGTTTACCGGTACGTGCCTTTATTCGGTGGTGATCAGCCGATCATCGACGCACGGCTCGGCTTGCGGCGGAACATTCGGATATGGGGTTCGGGAAGTTCTACGACATGCTGCGGCGGGACGGGCACGGCTGGAACCACAGGCGGGTACACCTTGGTTTATTGTGCGATGAAGCTGAATAAACGCCGGAAATACAAGCGTCGGGTTCCGGCGAGACATCCCGAACCGCTGAGCGTTCCGGATGAGGCCGACCGGAGCTGGTCGGCAGACTTCATGTCGGACCCGCTGAACGACGGACGCCGGTTTCGCACGTTCAACGTGATCGACGATCACCGGCGAGAGTGCCTGGCGATTGAGATCGATCTGAATATAGGAAGCCGACGGGTCATGAGAATCCTTGATCGCATCGCCGAAGTGAGGTGGCTCCTGATCCGGTGCGTCCGAGCCTCAAACGGATGATCGGCAATCTCAAAAAAAGAGATCGCACGCATCCAACTTCTTATCAAAGATCATATCGATAATCACCCGGATCTGAAGCAGCAGAGCGATCTGCTGCAGACTATTCCAGGCATCGGAGAAAAGACGGCACGCCTGCTGCTCGGCGAGATCGAGTTCTCGCAGTTTACATCGGCACGGGCTCTCGCTGCTTACGCCGGCGTCACTCCGCGACAGTTCCAGTCCGGCTCTTCGCCCAACCGCACCCGTCTGTCAAAACTCGGCAGCGGCCGTATTAGAAAAGCTCTCTACTTCCCGGCCATCACCGCCGTGAAATATAACGAGATCGTTAAACTCTTTGCCCGGCGTCTCAGTCAAAACGGCAAAACACCTATGCAAATCGTATGTGCCTCGATGCGTAAGCTCCTGCACATCGCTTTCGGTGTTATTAAACACAACCGCCCCTTTGACCCAAACCCGGCTTTTCGCACTTGATTGTTAAGACAGTATCTCCAGTCGGGTGCTAATTGACGGCTTTTGAGCTGAATTCGGCTTGGCGGAATTTTATTTGGGCGTAAACTTCCTGGAGCGACATTTTGCAGCCGATGGCGTCGAGAGAGATAACGTCGTCGCGTTCGTTGTAGATCTTATAGAGCCACTGTTTTGCGTTTTGGCGTGTGTAATGCTCGATGCGCATTTCGTCCTCTTTTATGAGAAGACATTCCTTGATGCTCGGCATTGCCAGGAAGCTTTCGAGCTTGGTCGTTTTCGCCGAGGTGTGCGTATCGTTTGAAACAACATCGATGAGCACGGTCGGGTCGAGCAGCAGGTCTAGGCCGTTGTCGGCAAATGTCGGCTCGCCGTTTACAATAGCGATGTCGGGATAACAGATGTAATTATTTGCAAGCTTTACGCGGATATTCGAAATATATATCTCGCATTTATGACCGTGAAGGCGGCTGCCGATTCCGATAGCGACATTCGACACGATCAAATTATGCCAGCGGCTCGATCCCGAACGGCCGATGACTTTGCCGTTTAAATATTCATTTTTTGCGGGACTCCGACGTTCGTTTTTTAGATAATCATCGACCGATGCGGTTTTGGGGGACAGGTGTTGGATGTGTTCGTTCATTATGCGTGATACTCCTTGACGAAAAAACTGTGGATGAATTTGGGGGCAACAAAGGTCGGGGACTTTGCTTGGGTGATATTGTTTGCTAAAAATAGTGTTGCACATCGTTGGTACTTTTTTCAAGGCATAACTTTATGAAACTAGCCGAACTAGCCGAAAAAACCGGTTCCGAAATAGAAATCGGAGATGCCGATATGGAAATTTCGGCGGCCGCTGGGCTTGATATTGCGGCTTCCGGCGAAATTACGTTTCTCGCAAACCCGAAATATACCCCGCAAATAAAAACCACAAAAGCATCGGCGATTTTTCTCCATGAAGCTATCGAGATCGAACGCGGCGACATCGCAGTGCTTCGCGCGAAAGATGCATATCTTGCATACACGCGTGCATTGCGGCTGTTTCATCCCGAAAAAGAGGTCGATGCGTTCGTTCATCCGACGGCAGTAATCGACGAAACCGCCGACGTATCTTTGCAGGTCGAGATACATGCAAATGTCGTTGTCGGTCGCGGCTGCACGATCGAAACGGGTGTGCGAATATTTCCGAACGTGACTATTTACGACGGCGTTCGCATCGGCGCCAGAACGACTATCCATTCCGGCGTTTCGATTCGCGAAAACTGCGAGATCGGGCGAAACTGCATTATTCACAATAATTCGACTATCGGTTCCGATGGTTTTGGATATGCGAAGGACGAAGAAAAGCGTTGGCTAAAAATTCCGCAAACGGGACGCGTAGTTTTGGAAGACGACGTAGAGATCGGAGCAAACACGGCGATAGATTCGGCATCCGTCGGCGAAACACGTATAAAACGCGGTGTGAAGATAGATAATCTCGTCCAGATAGGTCATTCCTGCACCGTCGATGAAGACGCGCTGATCTGTTCGCAAACCGGTCTCGCCGGCAGTTCCGTAATCGGCAAACGCGTTGTCCTCGCCGGTCAGGTCGGTATTGCGGGTCATCTAAAAGTCGGCGACGACGCCGTCCTCACCGCAAAATCCGCTACTTCGCACGATGTCGAATCCGGCAAAATCGTTTCCGGCAGTCCCGGCTTCGATAATAAAGAATGGCTTCGTTCAACAGCAGCATTTAGAAAATTGGGCGATATGGCGTCTCGGCTGAGGAAACTGGAAAAACGCGTCTTCGGCGACGATTAACGGGAAAATGGAAAAAAAGGAAAAGATCGTAATCGCGCTTTGCCCGATTGTTACCATAGCGGCCGGCATTTTGCATTATACGCATGCAAATGCGGTGCTTGCATTTACGGTAACAGCCGCCGCGCTTGCTTTGCTTGCGATGATCGTTGGTGATGCAACCGAGCATCTCGGCAGCCGTCTCGGCCCCGGTGCAACTGGTGTTTTGCAGTCTGCTTTGGGAAATCTGCCGGAGCTTTTCGTTGCAATTTTCGCTTTGCGGGCCGGACTCGATCATGTCGTGCAGGCCGCTCTCATAGGTTCGATCTTAGGCAACTCTGTGCTTGTTCTTGGCTTTGCTCTTTTTCTCGGCGGGTTAAAGAATGGAACCCAACGCTTCAATTCCGAACCGCCGAGGATGATCGTTGCACTGATGCTGCTTGCTGCCGCTGCACTCGTTGTGCCGACGCTTACGCATGAATTGCACACGCCTGCCGAGACGCATATTCTCAGTCTCGATATTTTCCTGGCAGTCATTTTGCTGATCCTGCTCGGTGCGAACATTTATTTTTCTGTCAAAGGTGATCCCGCCGTGGTGCCAACGGCGCACGAACAGGGAGAAAACTCATGGTCGCTGAAACTGACTATCACCATACTCGCCACTTCGGGTATTGGCGCCGCACTTGTCTCGGATTGGTTTGTCGAGGCGCTTCAACCGGCGATGGCCTCGCTCGGAATATCCGAGGCATTTGCAGGGCTTGTCGTTGTCGCCGTTGCCGGCAACGCCATCGAAAACCTCGTTGGCGTCCAGCTTGCGTGGCGAAATCAGACCGATTACGCCGTCAGCGTTATACTCAACAGCTCGTTGCAGATCGCTCTCGGGCTTTTTCCTGTTCTAGTGCTGCTATCTTATATTCTGGGCGGTGCGATTCTTACATTCGTCCTTTCTCCGATGCTTGTGGCAGTGCTTTTGCTGGCAGTGATCGTAAGCGCTTTCATAGTTTACGACGGCGAATCGATCTGGCTCGAAGGCCTCGCTCTGATAGGGCTTTACTGCATCATTGCGTCAGCATTTTGGTGGGGCTGATCTTGTCAGAACCGCCTGTGTTAGCTGGCGGCCACGGCTCATTTCAACTCAAAACCGTTCAGCGGATTTCCATAGAACGCATCGGTTTTCCATGCATTTCGATCCCACGTTCCATCTTGATCGCCAAGCACCTGAACGGGCACGATGATGCGGTCGCTGCCGAGTTTGTTTGTCTTTGCGATACCGTTATCAACAAGTTTCCCGTCTGAACCAACATCGAACTTGAACGAACGGATCAGTTTTCCGTTATGCAGCACTTTCATTTCATATGCGCCGGGATTTTCGCTGAATAGGTAGAGCCGTCCAAACAGAGTTTCGTTGCTATCTCGGGTTTTGTTCCAGGGGATCACGTTGTAAAATGTGCATTTCCAACGCGTCCATTTGAACTGTCCTTCCGGCTGAGTAATATGCGTGGTATTGTTCTGCGCTTCAGTTACCGAGCAATTTGGCACGCCGACTTCCCCGCCGTTGTAGTAAGCCTTGCCGACCTCTTTGCCGCCAAAGAAAAGATGCGGCTCGGCAAAGCCTGACGATTCGCCGCGCGTCCAAAATGCGATACTGAACTTGGGTTTGGCCCAACGCCTCGGGTCATCAAGATCCCACTGATTGTCGCCCTCGTAAAATAGATAGCCAATTGGCAGATTCCAGTCATGATCGACGTAATAGACGAAATGATTAACGGTGTTTGGGGCAGTCTCGTTCGACCGAACTTTCGAAACTTTCATCTTGCCTGTAAACAATGGTAAATCAGTGCCGACCAATTCGTTCCGCATACGGATCGAGAAATTTACCGGCCCTGTGTATGTGCTGCCCTTATCTTCTGGAATTTCCCGACCGCCGCACTCCGTCTTGAAACTAAAACCCGCTTGTGTCGCTTCCGTCTTGCAATCAAGCTTCACCCAAGGACCGCTTCCCGGCATATTGAACTCAACGGAAAGTTGGCTTCCGCTCGCCAACGGGCCGTTGACGCGATATTCGATCTTGGGCACCCAACTCCAGACGCTGTTATTTTTCCTATAAGAACTAAAAGTAAAAGCAATGACCTGAACAGAATCTTTGGCGATTGTCGCCTCGTCCACATTGTTTCCGACGATCGAGAGGCTTTGGTCAACTTTTCGCGCCTGATCCTGCTCTCTTTGTTCGGTTTTCGGCTGAGCGATCTTCGGCAGTTTGGGCAAACCGATCTTTATCTGCGAAATCGCAGCCTGACCAGCCGCGAAATAGATGATCGAAACAGTGATCGTTGCAAAAAATTTACTTGTCATCGTCATATTGCTCCTTACATTACCAAACATTTCTGCCAAGGTGAGTTTTCCGATACTTTGAGCTAAACGCAGTCCAAGGCTTGCTTCAAAGATACGTGTGTTCATTTGAACTATTCACCAGACCTATTGAAGCGTCTGGAAG
>JBOGOW010000181.1:0-7476 GCA_050748285.1 Pyrinomonadaceae bacterium | reverse complement strand
CGACTGCGATTTGCTGCGCTCTTTGACCGGCACCAATGACACATTCACAAATCCGTTATTAGAACCAGAGCCGCGTCCAAAACCGGCGAGCACAAGCGTATTTTTTACGCCCGACATTTCAGCTCGGACGTCGCGTGCGATCCGGTCAAGGATCGATTGCGTAGCCGAGAGCGAAGTTCCCTGCGGCCCGCGAAGATTTATCTGAAACAGCGATTCATCTTCGTCGGGCAGAAACGCCATTCCGACATATTTGTAAAGCGGCACGATCGACGCAACCGTAATAACGCAGATCAACACGACCGCCCAGCGAAACCGCATCGACTTGCGAAGCAGCCAAGTATATGTGCCGTCGATCTTTGAATAAAACCAACCGGACTTGGAACCGGTTTCGAGTTCCGAGTTTCGGGTTTCGAGTTCCCCATCGCTTTCAACTTTGTCCTCACTCGGAACTTTGAACTCGGAACTCGAAACTTTCTTCCGTTTTATCCAGCGTGCGGCGAGCATCGGCGTCAACGTAAACGAAACTATCAGCGAAACGGCTATTGCGGCTGCGGCAGTTAGACCGAATGACGACATAAATCGGCCGACGATACCGGTCATAAAACCGACGGGGATGAACACTGCAAGCAGCGACAGCGTGGTTGCAAGAACCGCAAGACCAATCTCGCGCGTGCCTTCGATCGCGGCCTGAAACGGGTCCATTCCCTTTTCTTCGACATAGCGATAGATATTCTCAAGCACAACGATCGCATCGTCGATAACTATTCCAACCATTAGTGTTAACGCGAGCATTGTCATTTGGTTGAGCGAATAGCCGAGTGCCGCGATACCCGCAAATGCTGCTATGATCGAGACCGGAATGGCGAGTGCCGCAATGATCGTTGAACGGAAATTCCAGAGAAAGAAAAACACCACGATCGCAGCGAAGATAGCACCCAAAACAAGATGTTCTTCTATCGCATCGAGCGAGGTTTGAATGAATTCGGATTGATCGCGGATGATCGCGACATTCATATCATCCGGCAGCTGCGGGATGATCTGCTCCATCCGCGATTTGACGTTTCCGATAACCGCGATCGTATTTGCACCGGCCTGTTTGCGAACACCGACCGAAACGGAAAGGACTCCATCGAGCGATGCCGCTGAACTCGGTTCGCCGCCGGTTTTTGCAGCAGTTCCGACGTCTTTAATTTTTATCGGGAAGCCGTTATTTACCTTGATAACAACGTCGTTGAATTGCTCGACATCAGTCAGCCTGCTCATCGTCCGAACGCCGAGCGTTCGCTGTCCTTCGACGATGTTGCCGCCGGGCATTTCCTGATTCTGCGCTCTGATCGCCGCCGAGACGTCCGTAACAGGAATGTTGTAAGCGCGAAGGCGGTCGGGATTTACGTTCACCTGTATCTGCGGCGTTCGAGCACCCCACATAAACACTTCGCCGACGCCGTCGGCACTTTCGATGCGTTCGACGACGAGTTTTTCGATCAGCTCGGTCAGCTCCATTACATCGCGCGGAGCGCTGATCGTGTACATCAATATCGGCTGCGAATCGGGGTCGCTTTTTTGCGCAACCGGACGGTCGGCGCTTTCGGGCAGACGGTTTACTACGGTCGAAAGTTTCTGCTGAATTTCCTGAAATGCAACATCGGGATTTTTTTCGAGGTTGAACGTAAGCGTAACGTTCGAGCTTCCGCGTGAAGACGACGACCGCATTTCTTCGACGCCGGGAACCGTATTTAATGCGCCCTCAATGACATCGGTGATCTCGTTTTCGATCTCTTCGGGCGCGGCACCGGGATTGGAGGTGCGAACCGAAATGGTCGGCAGCTCGATCTTTGGAAACCGGTCAACCCCAAGCGTAAAAAAGCTAAACCCGCCGACGACAGTCAAAAACAGCACGATCACGGTGGCAAACACCGGCCTGTGAACACAAATTTCAGCTAACCATTGCATACTTTCAAAAGTTTCTAGTTTCTAGTTTCTCGTTTCTCGTTTCTAGTTTCTAGTTTCTAGTTTGCTTCGCTCTGCAGATATGGTTATCAGAACCAGAAATCCGTTATCGCATTCGAAGCCGAAGTCAGGCTCGGTACTTTAAACCGCGAATGTCCGATTGACGAAGATAATTCATTAGACCTGCCGTGACTCGTCCGTTCTTAGACGCTCGGTCATAAATCATTCGAAACTCCGGTTCGGTAATGTAATTTTGATCCAAGGCAACATATAACTGAGATTTGACTTCACCAGTCGAACCTTTGGCTATTGAAAGAAAATTGCAAAATTCTTTGTTTCCATCGCGCTCAAATCCTTCGGCGATATTTGACATCACCGAAACCGATGCTTTTCTGATTTGATTACAAAGACCGTAATCCTTTGAAAATCGTCCGTTTGACGAAACGCTGTAAATATCCCGCGTCACTTCGCGAGCAATTTTCCAAGCTTCCAAATCCTCAAACCTTACAATTGTTGACATTATTCTACTCCCTCCATTGAGTTTTTTTATGAAATATAATGTTCAGTTCCCCCATTACTCAAATGTCCCTGCACGAAAATAAAAATTGTCGGCAGCACTGAAACCTAGGAACCAGAAACTAGAAACTAGAAACTAGAAACTAGAAACTAGAAACTCAAACCGCCACCTTCGCTCCCTCATACAACTGTTCGAGGTTGCTGGTTGCTACGGTTTCTTCAGCGGCGATGCCGTCCATTATTTGAACGTACTCGCCTTCTTCGATTCCTAACTGGAGAACACGGAGTTTGACGATGCCGTCAACGATCACGAACGCGCGATATGACTGCGTTGCGGGGTCGTTGTAAACGGCGGATTTGGGTAAAAATATGCCGGTCGAGCCGCCTTCGCGTGCGACGCGCGCCGTAGCGAACATTCCCGGGCGAAGCGAATTATCGCCGTTCTCGATGGAGGCTTCTATCACCGCCGAACGCGAAGTAGCATCGACCGCCGGATTGATGGTGGTAACGGTTCCGCTAAATCGTCGGTCGCGATACGCCGGAACCTCGATGGACACGCCGCGACCAAGCGAAATCGCCGGCAGGTCGGCTTCGGCGATCTGAATTTGGATCTTGATCGGGTTTGTGCGAAGCAGCGTTGCAAGCACAGTCGCCGTCGAAACAAACTCGCCGACCGCGACTTGCCGTTCGCTGATAAATCCTGCAAAAGGCGCTCGAACGACGGTGTCCGCGACCGCCTGCTCGGCTGTTTTTACCTGCGTTTGTGCCGATTCGACGCTTGCTTCCGCGCTTCTTATCGCCTGATTGTTCTGCCGCGCGTTATTGACGGAGGCGTCAAGCTGTTCTTTCGCGTTATTGGCACGCGCAAATGCGGTATCTCGCGTCGTTCGATACTGCTCGTAAGTGATCAGAGCAACATCGCCCGTTTCGACGAGGTCGCGGTAACGTTTTTCATTCGCCTCTGCCTGTCGAAGTTCCGCCAAAGTTTGCAGATGCGTGGCATTCGCCGCTCGAACCTCGGGGACCGCCGAAGCGTCGAAATTCCCATTCGGCGAAAGCCCGATCCGCGCCTCGGCCTGACGCACGGCGGCCTGTGCCTGTTTTACGCTCGCACGTGCCTGTGCAAGATTCTGCCGTGCATCCCGGTCGTCGATCTTCGCAATCAGCGTTCCCTGCGAAACAAATTGACCGACATTCACGCCGACGTTCGCAACCTTTCCGGCAACCTTCGGTGCAATGCTCGAAGTTTCGTCCGCGACCATGCTGCCCGTGGCTTGAATATAAGCCGGAATATCGCGTGAGATGGATTGCGCCGTAGTTACCGCTATAGTCGGAGCCTGATCGTTTTGCTTATTCGCATTGCCGCCTTGCGGCCCGGCGGAGCTCTTCGCACCGCACGCCGCGAGCGAAAACGCGAGAAAAAAAGCGAAGATCATTTTACCGGCCAATGCCGGTTCGATTTTAGGATGGCAAGCCATATACTATTGTTATACGAAATATTAGCCCACAGGGGTTGTTCATTAAACTTATATTATGTAAATTTTTGTAAATAGGGACTGGCTCGCTTCAATGCAGAAGCCCGCGCGTGAGCAAGGGCGATACATTCAAGTCGGGTATCGACAATCGGTTTATCCCGGATTACACATTGGAACATTCTAATATCGGGTAAACCTCGGAACCGCGGCTTTTCGACGGAAAAACGGCTGAAAGCTCTAAGCTGGCAGCTCTTAGCTCTCTTCTAACTAAAGATTTGATAGGCAAACGCCAAAATGTTTTCTACCCGCGTAATCCGGGTTTATGTTGACTCCGAGGGGCGAACAAGAGAGTAACGATCAACTTCCGGGTATCGCCCTTGCTTACGCGCGGGCTTTTGCAGTGAGGAAGCTCTTACTCACGTGCTGGCGGCGATGCGGGGGACACGCGGGCATTTGCAATTTAAATATGGTCGAGGAAATTACAGCCACAGAATTGAAATCGCGAATGGATGCTGGCGAAGATGTGCAGCTTATCGACGTGCGGCAGCCGGATGAATATGCGTTTACAAGGATCGAAGGGGCGAAGCTGATACCGATGGGTGAAATACTCTCACGCATGAATGAGCTGGACACTGCGCGTGAAGCAATTATCCAATGCAAAATGGGCCGCCGTAGCGCATCTGTGATCGAAGCACTCACCCAAGCCGGCTACAAAGGCCCGCTAAAAAACCTGAAAGGCGGCATCACCGCCTGGTCGAACGAGGTCGATTCAAAGGTGCCGAAATACTAAAAACTTGCGGGGGCAAGCCCCCGCTGGCTCGCAACAATTCTAATTTTTGTATCTGATGCAAATGCTATTTTTAGGTTTTATTCGAGTCTTATCTTTTCGCTTAGTCGGGTGATCTCCATTCCGGGTTCGGCGTTGGTGCGGCAGGCGATGACGGGTTTTTCTTTGTCGCCGGATTTGATCCACACCTGGCAATCGAGGCAGTCGCCGTTCCAGCAGAGCTCGCTGTCCGATACGGCCTCCATGTGCAGAAACTGCAGACAGCGAAGAATCGTATTGTTCTCAGGCACACGCCGAGTCTCACCACATACGGTGATGTCGATCAGCCTTTCATACGGCTCGAAAATTTCGGGTCGATCCATTCAAAACATCTTACCGCAGAGACGCGGAGTCGCAGAGCGAACATACACTTCTATTTTGAATCGCGGTCGGCATTCGGTAAAATTAAAGAGCAGGTAAAAGTTATGTCGATAGTTATTTATACCAAGCCGGACTGCCCTTATTGTGAGCAGGCAAGGGACCATTACAACGCGAATAATATTTCGTTCACGGAATACGACGCGAAGCACGACCGTGTGCGTCAGCATGAGATGCTCGAATTTTCGGGCGGCGACGTTACGGTTCCGTGCATTGTAGAAAACGGGAAATATATCCAATCAGGTTGGGGCGATCCGCCCCGCGGCTGAACGATCGTACCCTTTTGAGCCGGCAGTTTGCCGGACACATCAATTTTGGATTGCGGATTTTGGATTGCGGATTTTTGCGCATAGACTAATTACGCAGAAATGAATTCGGGCCAAAGACATTTCGGATTTGGAAATCCGAAATCCGCGATCCGCAATCCGAAATCGCTATGATCGGTTCCCAAATAAACCAGTACCAAATTACGGACAAGATCGGTTCTGGCGGACAGGGAACAGTTTATAAGGCGCTCGATACAAAACTGAACCGCACCGCGGTTATCAAAGTTCTCCCGCCCGAACTTACGCAAAAGACTGCAAATTTCAAGCGTTTCGAACGCGAGGCGCAGCTTTGCTCGCAGCTTGACCACCCGAATATCTGCACGATTTACGATTTTAATGAGGCCAACGGCGTCTTTTATATCGCGATGCAAATGGTCGAAGGCAAAAACGTACGGCAGCTTGTCGGCGGCCGTCCGCTGCAGTTGAAAAGCGCTCTTTCGATCGCGATACAGGTTACTGACGCACTCGCTTACGCTCATTCCAAGAACATCATTCATCGCGATATCAAGGCCGGCAACGTGATGGTTACCGAAGCGGGTCAGGCGAAGATTCTCGATTTCGGTCTTGCAAAATTGCTCGAAGACGATCAGGTCGAAGCACACGAAGGCGTTGACCGCACGCAGATAACCGAGCTCGGAATTCCATACGGAACCGCGACCTACGCCGCACCCGAACAGGCGAAAGGCGAGCGCGCAGACGCGCGCTCCGACATATTTTCGACCGGTGTTTTGATCTATGAAATGGTAACCGGAATTTGGGCTTTTCAAGGCAAAACGGTGATCGACGTTCGGCATCAGGTGCTTTACGGCACGCCAAAACCGCTTGCCGAAATACGCCGCGACGTAATCCCGCCGCGGCTGCAGGCGATTGTCGATAAGGCTCTTGCAAAAGAACCGAAAGATCGGTATCAAAAAATATCGTTGATGCGCGATGAACTTCGCGCTGTGCTGCAAGAAATCGCCGGCGTGCCGCTGATGCCCGGCGATACGTTTGTCCCGAGCCATGTGGACAGCGGCGTTTTCAAACGCGCGTTGAATTGGTTCACCGGCAAATCCTCGCCGGAAGCTACGTCGGCGTCATCCGGTTCGCTTTCGAATCCACCCTCGTTCATTCCCGAACTAAGCATTACCGCGACTTCGACCGGAACCGATAAGAAAAGCGTCGCTATTTTGCCGTTCAAGAATTTAGGTCAAGAGGAAAGCTCGAACTTTCTCGAATTTGCATTGGCTGATGCCGTCATCACCGAACTCGCGCAGCTTCGCTCGCTGATCGTTCGCCCAAGTTCGGTGATCGCGAAGTATCAGGGCAACGACATCGACCCGCGCGAGGCAGGAAAGGAACTTCGCGTTCACGCCGTGCTCTCGGCCGGATTTATGCGCGGCGGTGAAAAGATTCGCGTTACGGCGCAATTGCTCGACGTTTTGACCGGCGACATTCTTTGGAGCGACCGCGTCGATGCCGAAGGCGGCGATATCCTTTCGCTTCAGGACGGTATCGCCCAGCGCATTCTCGAAGGCCTGCGGCTCGAGCTCACCGAAAACGAACAGGAAAAACTCGGCCGCCGAATGACCGAAAATACCGAGGCATGGGAAGAATATTTACGCGGCCGCGATAATTTCGGGCGTTTCATTTTCCGCACGCTTCTCGCGGAAGACTGCGACGCCGCGATCCAGAATTTCAAGAACGCGGTCGAGCTTGATCCGCATTTCGCTCTCGCTTACAGCGGTCTCGGCGCGTGTTATGCTAACCGGTTTTTGAAAGGAATGGGCACGGCCGATGACTATACGTTGGCCGAAACCGCCTTCACAAAGGCATTCTTCTACGATCCAAACGTCGCAGAAGCGCGTGTGCTGATGGCGACGATCTATATGGCCCGCGGCGAAAAGAAAAAGGCGCGCTCCGAGATCGAGCTTCTGCAGAAGCAGTTCCCAAATGAAGCACCGCTTTATTTTGTAAAGGGAATGATCAATCGGCTCGACGGCAATTATGAGGAATCGCTAAAAGC
>JBOGOW010000180.1:0-7494 GCA_050748285.1 Pyrinomonadaceae bacterium | reverse complement strand
GGGCTAGAGTAACCAAGTTGGGGGGGGGTAAGTATTGAAAACACTAGGGTTAGCGAAAATACGAATCTCAAGATATTGGCTTTCATATTTTTGGGGCGCATTTCAGGAAGCTGAAACAAGTCTAAATTTTTATTTCAAGATCGAGAAAATTATAACTGCAAGCTCAAACTTTTGTCAAGAATACGAATTGCCTCTTGTAGTTAGCACATCATATGTCCGGTAGTAGCAGATGAGACGTCCGCATTAGGGGCGAGGGGTAGAAGATTATTGCAGGAGGGCCCCGATTAGTTTGTACAATCGCCGTATGGATTAAAGGAGCAAACGAATAAATTTGGCGCAAATTCTTTTGTCTGTCCGCGGATATTCTGCCATACAACTGAGTTGTCGTATATTTCACGCGTCCACCCAAGATACTTTCGGTTACGCCATACGAATTCGTATGCATCCTCTTCGTCGTAACCTTTCAGATGACGTGCTTCGTGCAAAAGAATCGCGGCGCGTTCGATATCATCTTTTGTATAGACAAAAAAATCTGGATAAAGCGTAATGATGGCAAACGGGTAATTTGTTGCGGCGAAAGCGTTTTCCTTAGACACGGACGCGTTAAGCCAATTATCGTTATTTCGAAATGTCGCAAGACTGCGCAGCAGGTATGCTTCATTGATGAAACCGCGTTTTTCGAGCACCATTATTGCGGACGTCACCTCTTCACGTTCTTCATTTGAGAGCGGCGATGCAGAAAATATCAGTGAACTATAAAAAATGCCGACCACCACAGCGCATACCAGTAAAAAGATCTCGACTCGACGGAGAAATTTCATATTGATCGTTCCCTTTGCGAAAAATCCCGCCAAAAGGCGAAATCGCACAAAACCTGCTAATATCTACAAAGTATCAATCGGGCGAAATTCCAAATTTAGGTGAATTTAGTTACGATTCGAACCTGAGTGGCGTTTTCTGCATCATACGTGTTCAAATGCCTTTTCGTTTAAGAATGGAGTCGAAAATCGTGAAATATCTATCTACGTTGTTTGCTGTTGCTATCATTACCGTTTTGCCCGGCTTTGTTTCGGCGCAAGAAACTGAAACCAAAGTCATCGATGAGGTCGTCGCAGTAGTTAATGAGGGTGTGATTACGCTCTCAAAGATAAAACGCGAAATGAAGAATATTGTCGAATCCGAGGTGCAGCAGGGCAAAGATCGAGCTGCGGTTCAAAAGGAAATCGACGCCAAGCAAGGCGAACTGATCGCAAACCTTATCAACGAAGAATTGATGATACAGCGGGCAAAAGAGGCCGGCCTGGATAAGGAAGCTGATCTGGAAGTGAATCAGCGGATTGCCGGATTAATGAAACAATACGGCTTAAAATCGGTCGAGTCTCTGAATGCAGAAATGGAAAAATCGGGCGTAAACCCGCAGGACCTTCGTGAAAGCTGGCGAAAACAGGCGATCCGCGATCTATTGATCCAGCGTGAAGTGCACTCAAAGGTTTATTGGGAAGCTACGGCCAAAGAAGTTAAAGACTATTTTGAAAAGAATAAGAGCAAATTCACAAAACCGGAAACCGTTACATTGAGCGAGATTTTTCTTTCCTTTGCGGGCCGGGATGAAAAAGCCGTTCGGGAAAAGGCAAAGCAGATGGTCGCACAGCTGCGTGGCGGAGCGGATTTCGAGAAACTTGCCGTCGAAAATTCGGATAAACCCGACGCTGCAGCGACAAAGGGAAAAGTCGATACATTCGAGGTCTCTCAACTCAGCGAAAAATTTAGCACCGCGATAAAAGGACTAAAAAAAGGTGACGTCACCGACCCGATCGATCTTGACGAAGTTGGGATAAACATCTTAAGGGTGGATGAGCGTTCAGCGGCAAGTGCCGAATCTTTTTTCGACGAACGCAATGTCAGGACGGCTATCTTGAGCGAAAAACTGCCGTCGAGACAGAAGAATTTCATGGCCAAGCTTCGCCAGGAGTCGTATATCAAGATCAATGACGCCTATCGGCCGCTTGTAGCACCGATACTTTTCGAAGAAGAACGCAAAGAAAAAACCGCAAACAAATAATACCCGATACGTTTAGGCGGCCGATCAGCCGAGTATCTCTTTGATCGCCGCCTCATATACTTCGACGATCTTTCGCTGCCTGCGAACGCTCGGATGTTCATCCGCATACTGAAGCCGCAACTGAAGCAGCTTTGTCTGATTCGTAACTTTTCCCAATATTAATTTCCCAAGCGCGGTTGTTAACTTTTGAGCATCGGACGACTTAACCGAAAGAAGGCGATCCATTTCGGAACTCAATAATTCCAGCTCCATCTTGTCGTCTTTCACCTTCGGAAATTCGTCTGTGTAGTCCATCATCAAGGACTCAACCTCGGCGCTCAATTCCGTCATTCGCACAAGCAATTCTGCATAAGCTGCCGACGATTTGACCGCCCGCAGATCATCGGACGCTATGGTAGTCCGCGTTGGTTTCGCCGGACTTTGAGCCGTGAGGCAAGTCGAAAAAGTTAAAAGAAATATAAGTACCGTGGCAATTGAAATAAATCGCATAATAATACTCCCGGCATGAACTACGCCAATGCAGCCTGCCCGGATCGAACGTTTCGAATTGAAGCGGCGACAGAATCTTTGACCGTTCCGCACGAAGCAAATTCCAAATCGATATCCGATTCAACAACCCCATCGCCGAAAGTTCGACTTTCGACCAATGACTCAAAATAAGTCGATATGTTATCCAGTATCTCATTCGAAGAGTGCGAATGATAAAGGGTTTGTCGAAATTGGGCGCCGCCTACGAGGCCCTTTGTGAATTGGCCGGCGAGTTGCTTCATTTTCCCCAATGCAGGCAGTTCGGGCATTTCTTCGAGGCACATCTCGAAGAATTCCAATAGCACCGCTTTCTTTTCCGAAAGATCGGGTTGATAGGGCGTGTTGCCGGCCAACACGTCTTGAAACTGGCGAAAAATCCATGGATTCTGCATCGCTCCGCGACCGATCAAAATGCCGTCAACACCTGTTTCACGCCATCGCTGCATTCCATATTCGATCGACGTGATGTCGCCGTTTCCCGAAACAGGTACGCTGACCGCGTCCTTTACCTGCTTTATGATCTCCCAGTTCGCAAGGCCCTTATAACCTTGCTCGCGCGTCCGCCCGTGAACCTGAATATGTTCGACGCCGCATTGCTCGGCCATTTTTGCGACCTCGACCACATTTATATTCGAATCGGAATATCCGGTGCGAAGTTTTAACGTAAGCGGGATCGAAATCGTTTTCTTGATCTCTTTTAGAATTTCAATGAGTCGATCCGGCTCGCGGAGCAAACCCGAACCGCCGCCGTTTCTCACGACCTTCGGCGCCGGGCAGCCGCAATTGACATCCAGAATATCCGCGCCGACCTCTTCGGCCATTTCGGCGCCCATCGCCATTCGTTCCGGGCGTCCGCCAAAGATCTGCACCGCAAAGGGTCGTTCCTCTTCATCAAAAAGCATCTGCCTTTTCGATTTCGGATTACCGCGCGTCAAACCTTCGACCGAAATAAATTCCGATACAACGAGCCCGACACCTCCGCGACGCTTTATCAACCGTCGAAAGGTATAGTCCGTCACGCCCGCCATCGGTGAAAGAATAAGCGGCGGGTCGATAGAAATATCTCTGATCTTGAATGGAACCATCTTCTACGTACCAAATTGGTTGACATTATTCTGCACGGCGTTTGCCGGTTTCTTTTTGCGATTCTTTATCACGAATATCGCTCCGAGCAATGCGACTATAAACGCGAAAACTAATATTACGACGCCGATAACGATACCGATTGCCGCTTCCTCCCAACTGGTTTGCGGTCCGTTAACGATCGGCAACGCCACCGAAATGCCCGTAACCAGGATGCCGAGCAAAAGCCCCAAGATACCCAAACCAAGTATTATTTTCCAGATCATAGAATTTCACCCCAACAAAATATTTGGCTGCGAATATAAACCAATTTATGGTATCAAATTCTGCAAATAACTTTTAGTGTTATCCCCGAAAACGTCACTACTATCGATTCGCTGTCGCAGCTGAAAATTTAACATCGGCTGGCTTGTAATTGTTACAAATTGCAGACTATAATTCGCAAGTTTACTTTTTTGAAACATCAGCGTTCTGTAAATGTTGGGAATTTTCTCATTCAAATCCTATCCGCCCAAGAACGCTGGTTTGACACGTCCCATTTTGTTGCGTTCTTTGCAATTGAAATGTTTATTTTGTATCTCGTAAAAAAAATCATAAGGAGAACGACAATGCGAGTTGACTCATTTTCGAAGCAAGCTTTGCAGTGGATAAGAATAGGTTACTTTGCTGTGATCTTTACTGTTTCAATGACCGGTGCATTTGCACAGGATATAACTTCCGGAACGATTCAGGGAACCGTCACAGACGAACAGGGTGCCGCCATTCCCGGAGCCGTCGTCGAGGCAAAGAATGTCGGCACCAACTTCTCACGCACGTTCACAACCGCTTCCGATGGCAGATATACATTTCTTTCGATGCCGCCGGGACAGTATATTGTAACCGCGGCAAAAGACGGATTTGCAAAAACAATTCAGGAAAACGTTGGCCTTACCGTTGGTCGTGTGCTTTCCCTGAATATCACGTTAAAAGTTTCGGGAGTCAGCGGCGAGGTTACTATAACGACAACGCCGACGATCGATACGGCCAAAACCGAATCGAGCACAACGCTCAATCAGGCTGCGATCGAAAACACCCCGATCCTTGGTCGAAAATTCGAAGACCTACTGACCTTGACGCCGGGCGTAAGCATCACGCAGGGGCCGGATGGGGACGAAATAAATTTCGCAGGCCAACGCGGGATTTTCAACAACGTCAGTCTGGATGGCGGCGATTACAACAACGGATTTTTCGGTGAGCAGGCCGGAGGACAGCGTGCAGCGATCGACATAACGCTTGACGCGGTAAAGGAATTTCAGGTGATCGCCACCGGAGCGAACGCCGAATACGGCCGCACGGCAGGCGGCATTATTAACGTGATCACAAAATCCGGAACCAACAACGTGCACGGAAGCGTTTTTTACTTTCTGCGTCACCGTGCCCTTTCTTCGAACACGTCTGATGGTAAAGAGCTTCAGGATTTTCGTCGCAACCAGTTTGGCGGCACGGTTGGCGGCCCGATCAAACGCGACAAGGCGTTTTTCTTTTTCGCATTCGAAGGCATACGGGAAAACCTTTTGCGGCCGAATTTGGGTGAAGTGATCGGCACGCCATGCTCCGTTCAAAACCCGACCGTGCAGGCAAACGAGGCTTTGATCAATGGAAGCCCGGATTGCCAGCGACTTGCGTTGCTAAATTTCTTTCAGACGACGCTCAACTCAGACGAAAGTCTGCCGGTCACTAAAAAGATCAACAATTATGCTTTTCTCGGGAAGATCGATTTTGACTTCAACGAAAACAACAAATTCGGTGTTTCATACAACTTTGACCATTCGCGAAATACGAACCAGACCTTTGACGTTCCGACCTACGGAACATCGGCTAACGGAACCGAAGGCCCGTCCAAGATAAATGTTTTAAACGCAAATTTTTTTACAACCGTTTCGCCCACAAAGCTAAACGAGGCTCACTTTACTTATTCGCGTGAAGAACGGCCGCGTTCGGCAACTCCCTCGAATATTCCGGCCGACACAGCAGCGGGATTTGGAACAACTTTCCGTTTTGGAAATCCGTTTTTCCTGCAGCCCGGCGTGGATGAAACATTTTGGCGAACCCAAATTCGCGACAATTTCTCGATTATCTCCGGCCCGCACACTGTAAAATTTGGCGGCGAATGGATACACAGCGTGAACGATCAGGTCTTTCGCGGATTCTTTACGGGTCGATATATCTTTGACAGCGTAACGGGCTTTCTTAGGTATGCTTCGGCTCCGGCGGCCGGCGGCTTTGGCCCCAATACCGTCGGATGTTCCGATGGTTCGTATGTAACTCTGCCGGCAACCTGCCCACTGGGTGCCACCAGCGGCGGCCCGCTGCTCCTTTATTTGCAGGGTGCCGCACCAAACGGTTTTGCGACGGATGCAACCGGCGCATCGAACATCAAGAATGAAGATTATGCATTATTTGTTCAGGACCGCTGGCAGATCGCGTCGAATTTCACTCTGAACTACGGCCTCCGCTGGGAAGCGCAGATATTCCCTGATCCTACGGTCGCTCCAAGCGATACGGCATACGGTATATTTCTAGGCAACCCGGCTTTTCCGTCCGACGGAACAATCCCGAATGACAAAAGCATGTGGCAGCCGCGAATCGGGTTTGCCTGGGACATCGCAAAAAATGGAAAATCGGTGCTTCGTTCAAGCTTTGGAATTTTCAATGCCCGGCAGAATATGCTGACGCAGGTGTCGGCGATCACAACGAACGGCGTTCAGCAGCAGACGCTGTTTGCGAATACCAACAATATTCGACAGGGCTTTACCGCTGCACCGACATATCCGGGGCTTTTGACGCCTTCTGCAAGTTCGTGCAACGGCCCGCTAGGCGTTAATCCGTTCCCGTGCTTTTCAGGCATCCATGTATTTGATCGGGATTATAGAAATCCGCGGATTTATGCCTTCAACACCGCGTTTGAACAGGAGATCGCGCCTGACTGGGCGCTTTATTTCGATTTCACCTACTCGCGTGGCACGAAACTGACGCGCTTTCTCAATCCGGGACGTGATCCAATCTTCTTTTATGCCCCGTACCTGGGCGATGCCTTCTTCCATACCTCAGTGGGAAGATCGGCTTATTATGGGTTTACGACCGGTGTCAGGAAACGACTTTCTCGAAATTTCCAATTAGAAGCAAATTATGTCTGGTCAAGAGATAGGGACGATGATTCGAACGAACGCGACCCGTTTACTGACCGTTCTTTTGATCCGTTTAATCCTGGCATCGACTACGCGCTTTCGGATCGCGACATAACGCACAAATTCAATTTCTTTGCATATGTCGAACTTCCGTGGAAACTAGAATTTACGCCGCGGGTTCAGGCACGTACAGCCCAGCCTGCGACGCCCTTTCCGCTTGCGCTGACCTCTCCCGGCGTTACAAACCGCAACACGCTGAGAAAGGATAACGAATTCTTTTCTTTTGATTGGCGTCTTGGTCGCGTCTTTAATCTAAGCGAGACCGTCGAGTTGATACCGCAAATTGAAATGTTCAACACTTTCAATAACAATAACTTTATCAATTCGCTTTCAACGCCCGGTAATCAAAACTCGGTAACATCGCCGAGTTTGTTCAACTTTGACGGATTTCTCCGCCAGGGCATCGGCGATCCGAGACAGGTGCAGCTTTCGGTTCGGTTGAAGTTCTAGTTCGATTAAGAAAGAAACCGCGAAAAACGCAAAATACATCTATGAAAAAGACTTCGGTGTCAAGGCAGAGGAATGCCCACACTCGAAGTTTCCTTCAAGTAAAAAAGTCTTTGATGTTTGACAAAAAGAAACATGGAACTCAGT
>JBOGOW010000179.1:0-7507 GCA_050748285.1 Pyrinomonadaceae bacterium | reverse complement strand
CGCTAGAGCCTCGCGTTTGACGGTCTCCCACGGAATCGTATCTTCGGGATGCCGTTGGTAATATTCGATTCGACGCTCGAGCTCGGCAATCTGCTCAGGTGTTAGTTTTAAGGCTTCAGGTTCGGCAGCGATGCTATCCCAAATTTCTCCAACGAGCTTGATCCGTTCGGGAATCGGCAATGCAACGGCTTGGTCTAAAAGAACACTCATATTAACAATAGAATAGTTTGATTTGCTACCAAGTTGCAATAAATATCGCAAACAGAATTTATCTTGATCCTTTCTAACCGCTATTGCCAAACGCGTCAAACTCAACTATAAATAGCGATAAATGAAGTTATGCTCAAAATGCGGAACTAATTATTCGGACGACACGCTGAGGTTTTGTCTTCAGGATGGAAATCCGCTTGCCGATGCTGTCGAAGAACCGACAGTTGTGCGGTCGGGCCGCGATCCGAATAAGACCGAGGAATTGCCTTCGAATTTAACGGCGCGTCAGAATGAAGGAGTGCGCGTTACCATTCCGACGGCGGAAAATTCGCAGTATTCACCGTCGATTCAGCCGGCGAAAAGCCGTTCGGCGCTATGGGTGGTTTTGATTGCCGCGTTGGCACTTGGCGGGGTAGTTGTGATCGCTGCGGCGGGAATCGTCGGATATGCATATTATAGAAATAGCGGCAACAGGGACATAGTTTTGAATTCCCCGACGCCGCAACCATCACCGACGGCAACACCGGACAACGACAAGCAAAAACTACAGGACGAGATCGCGAATTTGAAAAAGAAACTTGGAGATACTTCCAATTCGAATTCGGATGCTGACGTTTCTATCGACGAAGAAGACTTTAATTTTTTTGGCAAAACGGCGACTGTGAATTCACCACAGGACGGATTTCTCGCCTTGCGGAATCTGCCCAGCTCAGACATCGGTAATCGCATTGCAAAAATACCGCACGGCACGACCGTAAAGATATTTATGTGCTCCGATCAAAAAGCGACCATCGCCGGACGCACGGGGCATTGGTGCATGATTACATACAACGATCAGACCGGATGGGTTTTCGATGTATGGCTTACCTTTGCAACAGATTCCAAAAACTAGAAAGTTTGTCCGCCTTCCAAATTAAAAGGGTGCGAACCTTTTGGAAGGCCGCACCCGGTAGGTAATTTAGGATGGATATAAGGACTGGAATTTAGGTGACCGTGCGGAAAGGTCCCGCATTCACCGTTGGAGGATAATAGAAAGGCCCCATTGTCTGGAATCTTTCCATATCAAACTTTCTTCTGGCACCGCAATCGATGCACGAACGAAACGTTACGCGATCTCGTGTAACCGGGCGGCTTAATCGCTTGTGCCAGCAGCCGAACAGCTTGCCAAAGACGCCGATCTTTTCTCCGAGAGAATTCCCGCTTTCTTCAACCAGCGAATCCGCGATCAAATTTTGATCAAATACTGCCTGCATAATTTATTTAGCTTCCCCACGAACCAACCGGCTCGTGTTTGCTCGTTATCTATAGAACGAATGTCGGGGAAAGTTTTTGCATCTTTTTAGATGTTTGCATCGCGAAAAAAGTTTGTCTGGATTTAATTTAAAAATACCGTCTTCCTTTCTCTTATTCCTTAGATTCGTTAGAATCTTCCAAAAAGATTCAAGCGATCAGGAAAAAATTATGAGAACAAAACTATTGTGTGCAATGATTTCGGTCATATTTGCGTTAGGAACTATTTCGCCAACTTTTGGCTGGCATGACGAAGGCCACAAGATCACCGGTTACATAGCATGGCAGCTAATGACGCCGCAGACGCGCGAAGCGGTGATCAAGATACTTCGCACGGCGCCGGAAGATTCCGACCTCGCAACCTTTTATCCGATATTTGGGATCGAACCGGTTGAGACCCGCAATATGGAATATTTTATGTTCGTCCCGACTTGGGCCGATCTTGTGCGTGAACGCTCGTTTCCCGTTCGTAACCGAAATTACCATCATACAAATTGGCATTACGACGATACCTTTTGGCGCGAGGTGAACGGAAAGCCTGAGGTTTTACCGGAAATGGAAGAAGGCGGTCAGGCGCTGACGCAGCTTGCTGAAGCGGAAAAGACGATGCGCGACCCGAAAGCAAAGCCTGTGGAAAAGGCGATTGCTTTAGCATGGTTTTTGCACATGGCGGGCGACATTCATCAGCCGCTGCATAACTCCGCACGCGTAACCGACTTTGCGCCGAAGGGCGATCAGGGCGGAAATCTTTTCTTGCTGACGCCGGAAAATACACCGCCGGCGAAGCGATTGAATCTGCACACATATTGGGACGGGATCACAAGCCGCAGTGTTCCATTGAAAAACGGTCAGTGCGTTCGAAACTATCTTGTTGCACTCGGCGACCGTTTTATCAAGAAACATCCGTTTCAGGAGTTTTCGTCCGATCTGCAAATCGGCCAGTATCGTAAATGGCATGAAAATGGATTGGAACTTGCGATGACTGTGGTTTTCTCGCCCGATCTGAAACGGTTCGAAATGCCGTCGAAAAAATATCAGAAAAAGGCATTTGAGACTGCGGAGCGCCAGATCGCGCTTGCGGGTTACCGCATTGGCGAAACTCTGAACAACATTTTTGGAGCAAAAGCGATGCCCACGGCACCAAACTAAAATGAATCCGAATGAAATTCTTAATTATTTTGAATCGCGCCAGGATGCGATCATAGACGCGATACGTGAGATCGTCGAATTAGAATCGCCGTCGTTCGATGTTGCGCGAAGCCAGGCGGTCGTCGATCTGATCGAGCGACGGGCGCGCGAAACAGGCGCCGACATGCAGATCGAACGAATCGGCGCCGACGGCTGCGGTGACCATTTGATAATTCGCGCATTTCCGGGCGAGGCAAAACCGGTTTTCTTGCTGGGGCATACAGATACAGTTCATCCTGTCGGGACAAAGACGCGAAACCCGACGCGAATCGAGGGCGACAAGTTTTTTGGCTGCGGAATTTTCGATATGAAATCCGGCATTATTTTGATGCTGGAAGCACTTCGTTTTTTTGCCGAAACCGGCACATCGCCAGCACGTCCGATCAACATTCTATTATCTTGCGACGAAGAGGTAGGCGGTTTTACGGGCAAGCCGTTGGTAGAGCAGGAAGCCGAAAAAGCCGACCACTGCCTTGTCTTCGAACCGTCGGCAAATGGCCGCGTTAAAACCGGCCGCAAGGGCACGGGAATGTACACGGTGAAGGCTCACGGCATTCCGGCCCACGCCGGGCTCGATCCCGAAAAGGGCGCAAGCGCCATTCTGGAATTGGCACGTCAGATCGAGAAACTTCACTCATTAAATAATGTATCGTCCGGAACGACCGTCAACGTTTGCACCGCTTCGGGCGGGACGACGACAAACGTGATACCTGAAAATGCGGAGTGCACGGTGGACGTCCGGTTTTCGTCACTGACAGAGGCCGAAAGAATTTACGACGCGATATACGCTCTCGAACCGGCGGACCCGCGCGTTTCGCTCGAAATTTTAGGCAATATCAACCGGCCGCCGCTGGAGCGAACAAAGGCCGTGATCGCGCTTTTCGAGAAAGCCAAAGCCGCCGTCGCGTTGTTCGGTTACGAACTTGATGAAACACAGGTCGGCGGCGCCTCGGACGGCAATTTCGTCGCCGCACTCGGCGTTCCCGTCCTCGACGGCCTTGGCATCACCGGCGACGGCGCACATACGCTGCACGAGCATATTTTGGTCAGCGATATTTCAAAACGAGCGACGTTGGTGACTCGTTTGTTAAGTGAATGAGAATTTTTGCCGAGAAAATGGTGGTCCTTTTTCTATTGGTCTTTTTCGGGTTGATCGTGGCCGGTATTTACGGCGCTTTTCATAACCAAATCAGTTATACCGTTTCACCTGAGTATTTTACGAAATTCAAGTTCATCCAATTTGCTTTGCTAGACTCACCACTTCCGGAGCGAGTTCGAGCTTCTATTGTCGGGTTTCTGGCGTCATGGTGGATGGGCTTTCCAATAGGTCTGTTGATCGGAATAGTTGGTTTCGTCCAACGAGGAAGTAGGCGAATGCTTAAGATTTCCTTAAAAGCAATGCTTATAGCAGTTGGATTCACTATGGTTTTTGGATTTTGCGGACTTTTGTATGGTTTTTTTCAAACAACGGCATTACAAACTGTCGATTATCAAAATTGGTATATACCATCAAATCTAAATGATACAAGGCGATTTATTTGCGCGGGCTACATGCATAACTCTGCGTATCTCGGTGGTATCATTTCGATACTTGTCGCTTGGATATATCAGATCACCGTAAGGATGAGATCAAGGAGATACTTTGATGAAAAAAGCTAAGGCATACAGGAGCGAGGCGGCGTCGGCTATTCACGAAACAGCGGCCGGGCTTTATGAAATCGGAGTCATCGACAAGCAAACGATGCGCGAGTTTGATGAGACCTGTCTAACACCAATTCACGAATTCACCCCGCAGCAGATACGGGCTTTGCGTGAGCGTGAACAAGTCAGTCAGACTGTTTTTGCTCACCATCTCAATATATCAAAGGACTCGATCAGCCAATGGGAGCGTGGAGAGAAACGTCCGGCTGGACCGTCGCTCAAGCTTCTCTCGCTAATAGAGCGCAAAGGACTGGCTTCTATCGCATAAGAGAACTTGATCCCTATTTAGTTAGCATTAGTTAGAATGAATCGAGAAATTGAAGTCAGATACACTCGCGAACTTATTAAGTTCGCCGTTCGGAAGTTTTGGACGCGTTCGATTGGCGTGGGTGGCTTTGTCTCATTCGGCATTGTATTCGCAGCTTTTATTTATTTTTTGCTTACTAGTGACCGTTCATGGACCTTGGGATTTTTAGGTTCCGTAGTAGGTCTTGGACTTGTTATTGGCATTGTTTCTTATTTGACTTACTTGAACCGATCTTTGGAAAAATTCAAACGGATGGATGAACCGACCGCAACGTTCCGATTTACCGACGAACGAATTGCAATGGAGTCTAATATTGGTTGGACAGAACTTTCTTGGACGATGATCGACAAAATATGGAAGTATCCATCTGTATGGCTCGTGTTCATTGCCAGGCAGGGATACCTGACTTTGCCAACCGCTGATCTAGATGACGAGCTAAAGCAGTTTATTACGTCCAAGGTAGAAGACAAAGAAACTTAGTTTCCGGCAAGTTATGATCGGAGGCGCATCCTGTCCGGTGATGGGCGCGGTCTTCAAAACCGTCAGCGAGGCTGCGAGAGCACGCCTTGGGTGGGTTCGACTCCCACACGCCTCCGCCAAAAATAGTGGTCAGTTGTCAGTAATCAGTGGTCAGTTTTTAAGATGAAAGATTGGATATCTTTAAATATGACGCCGGGAATCGGGCCGCGGGCGGCGACGCGGCTGCTTGAACGCTTCGGTTCTGCGGCGGCGGTGTTTCAGGCGCGGCGGGCGGAGCTTGAACAGGTGCGGCTGAAGCCGGAGACGATCGAGAGCATTTTGAAGCGCGAGTTTGAGGACAAGGCGACCGAAGAACTCGAAAATGTAAAAAGTCTCGGCGGCGATATTTTGGTGTTGGATGACGGCAGTTATCCGACCTTGCTGCGAGAGATCGCCGATCCGCCGATAACGCTTTATGTAAAAGGCGACTGGCAGGCGTGTTTCGAACAGCCGTGCGTCGGCGTGATCGGTTCGCGGATGTGCTCGACCTATGGCGAGAATGCGTCGGAGATGCTGGCACGCGATCTTGCATCGCGCGGCATCACTATTGTTTCCGGCTTGGCACGCGGCGTCGATACGGCGGCGCATCGCGGTGCTATGAAAGGCAGCGGAAAAACGATCGCCGTTCTCGGAACAGGTATCGATAGCGTCTATCCGCGCGAGAATACCGGCCTGGTTCGTGAGATATTGGCAAACGGCGGTGCTTTGGTTTCGCAGTTTCCGCTTGGCACTCCGCCGCTGAAAGATAATTTTCCGTATCGAAATCGAATTATTAGCGGTCTTAGTTACGGTGCTCTGATCGTCGAGGCATCGGAACGCAGTGGTTCGCTTATTACGGCGCGGCTTGCGATGGAACAAAATCGTGAGGTGATGGCAGTTCCCGGCAACATCACGTCAGGAAATTCATACGGCACGAATTACCTTATTAAGGCCGGTGCAAAACTCGTTCAGCAATGGCAGGACGTTGTCGCCGAGCTGCCAAGCGAGATCGCGGCGGCGATCCTACCGCCGAAAGTCGAAAGTGGAAACAACCGAAATGCATCTAACCAACAGGAACTCGTCCCTGCCGATCTGAACGATAGCGAAAAACTCATCTGGCCGCTGCTGCCGGTTGACGATGCGATACATATAGATGCGCTGCTTGAAACCAGCGGTTTGTCGTTTGGCGACCTCAATTCGGCGCTCGTCGGCCTCGATATTCGCGATCTGATAAAAGTGCTTCCCGGTAAGCACTATGCGCGACGAATGTGATGAAAAGTTTTGTTCAAATAACTCGAAATGATCGGATCCCGGAAAGTGAATTTTTCCCGATGATGAAAGAGATGTATGAACAAGGATGGCAAAACATGTTTCCGCCGCAGATCGTCTCAGACGGACTTTCGAGCAAAGTTAAGAATAACGTCATCACGCCGCCGAATGAGCCGATCCCCGATTGTGTAACGTGCGGCGCATGCTGCCGACAGCCGCCGTGCGTCGGTGTTCGGCCGACGGACAATGTTGATTCGACATATTATTGGGACATTACCGCCGCCGGTGAAAACGGTGAATATGTTGTCGATCGTTATATGCGGCGCGACGGCGATACATATGCCTGCACGGCGCTTGAAGGCGAAATCGGCGAACGCGCAATATGTTCGATTTATAAGACTCGACCAAAAATGTGCCATGATTTTGAGGCAGGCAGCGACAAGTGCCATGCATTGCGGCGTGCCTTCGGCATCGAACCGTTTCTGACGCTCGATGAAATGTCAGAGGCGAGGACGAAATTAGATGAATCGCCTCCGAAACTTCATGCGGCGGAGGTCATCGGCAGCGCGCAAATAACAGAGGATGCCGAAACCAGAATTAGAAACATAACTGCACAGATGCGCGACGGAACTTCGAAGAAGATTCACACCTACGATCCACGTGAGGAAACCTGGATGCAGTTCGAATTCGATGGCTACAAACTAGACGAAGCGGCTGCCTTGATTGCAACACGAAAGCAGGGGGCTTGACACGTTTGCGATAATAAAACTCCTTTCATCCAATGGGTGAGCCGGTGCATCTTAGTTTCGACAGGTATTGACACGGATGCAGGATAGGTGCTAGAAGTCAGAAGGTCAGAGCGTTGGAATATGCTCTGACATATTTTTTTCGGGATCGGACGAAATCGTTATGACGGAGTTCGTGCAGATCGACCGGATCACGAGCGGGGAATTTCGCAGACGTTTTGATGAGGCGAAATCAAAGGCTGCGAATTTCGACCCGCAGATCCCATGCACCAGATTGTCGCCCGATCTGGTCGAAAGG
>JBOGOW010000178.1:0-7607 GCA_050748285.1 Pyrinomonadaceae bacterium | reverse complement strand
CTCAACCAGTGTATCCGTTCGCTTAGGAGACGGCTTAGGCGGCTTTAGCGGCACCACCACTGTCTTGGTTGGCACTACTCCTCGTTTCGCAGCGATAGGAGATTTCAATAACGATGGTAATCAGGATTTAGCATCCGCTAACTTTGACGCAAACACGGTATCCATTCGCTTGGGAGATGGCTTAGGCGGCTTTAGCGGCACCACCAATGTCGGCGTTGGCACTCAGCCTTTTGGCTTAGCCATCGGAGATTTCAATAACGACGGCACGCAGGATTTCGCATCTGCTAACTTTGGCGCGAACACTGTATCCATTCGCTTGGGCGGATGTTCAACATCCACTGCCGCCAATGTTTCGGTAAGCGGGCGTGTTTTGACGGCCGACGGCCGCGGGTTGCGGAATGCGATCGTCACTCTGACCGATCAGCAAGGGGTCACGCGTCGCTCCATTACAAGCTCATTCGGCTACTACCGATTTGAAGACATAGAGGCAGGCCAAACATACGTAGTCGCAGTGAGCAGTAAACGCTACCAATTCACGCCGCGAGTCATCAGCGTGACGGACGAACTCAACGACCTGAATTTTACAGCGGAAAATTGACAGGGGCGTCATACCTGTCCGGCGTAGCAAGCAGGTATTCAGTAAGGAGATAAATCAAAATGAAAGTTAAATTTATAATCGCTTTAGTTTTATTGCTGGCCGGCGCGAACATCGTTTCGGCCCAGACGACGGAATTTTCTTATCAGGGCCGATTGCTGGACGGGTCGCTTCCTGCAACGGCAAATTACGATTTCGAGTTTCGCCTATACGATGCGTTGAGCGGCGGCACGCTACAGGGCAGTAGGATCCAGAAACTGAATGTTACGGTATCGAACGGCGTCTTTGCTGTTCAGTTGGATTTCGGCGCGCAGTTTCCGGGTGCAAACCGTTTTCTGGACGTCAGCGTCCGCACAACGGCTGGCGGCGGAGCATTCACGGTCCTGGCACCAAGACAGCCGATAACATCCGCACCGTATTCTGTAAAGAGTTTGAACACGGATACGGCGACCAACGCATTACAACTCGGCGGCGTAGCTGCGAACCAGTTCGTTCTAACCACCGATTCGCGGATGAGCGATGATCGAAATCCTCTACCAGGAAGCGGCAGCTATGTTCAGAACGGTGTGGCGCAGCAGGCCGCGAGCAATTTCAACATCGCGGGCAGCGGCACGGCGAACATTTTTGACGCCGCAACGCAATACAACATCGGCGGCAGCCGCGTATTAACCGCATCGAGTTTTTTTGGCAATATATTTGCCGGAATCGGCGCGGGAACTAATACCACCGGCGGCAGCAACTCATTTTTCGGCAATCAATCCGGACAGACAAATACAACCGGTGCGAGTAATTCTTTTTTCGGAAAGAGTGCAGGCAATCTCAATTCATCGGGCAGCGGCAACTCTTTTTTCGGGGCAAATTCCGGCGACGGCACCACGACTGCCAGCAATAACTCATTCTTTGGTATCAATACGGGCGGCAATAACCAAACGGGCAGCGATAATGCTTTTTTCGGTGCGCGAGCCGGACTTAACAATACGGCCAGCGGCAATTCGTTTTTTGGCAGCGGAGCCGGCGATTCGGTTACGTCGGGTGCGAACAATGCTTTCTTCGGCCGAAGTGCAGGCGCGGCGGTCAATACAGCTTCCAGTAATTCTTTTTTCGGATACAATGCTGGATTAGTCAGTACAGCCAGCGGCGGCAGCTTCTTCGGTGCATTCGCCGGTGACAGCAACACCACCGGCGTTAATAATTCATTCTTCGGAAACCTGGCCGGAAGCGCGAATGTTACCGGCGGTTCCAACTCGTTTTTCGGTTCTAATGCGGGCAGCGTAAACACGGCAAGCAATAACTCATTTTTTGGCGCTCGTGCCGGTGACTCGAACACGTCTGGATTTTCCAATGCCTTCTTTGGAGAAGAGGCGGGACAGGCGAATGTTTCCGGTGATAACAACTCCTTTTTCGGAACTTTCGCAGGAGCCTTTAACACCGCAAGCGGCAACTCTTTCTTTGGGCGTAATGCCGGTATTGTGAACACGACCGGTGCGAATAATACATTCGTCGGGAACCTTGCCGGAGACTCGAATACGACAGGAGGCAATAATGTTTTCATCGGCATTGGAACTGGCACAACGAATGCAGTTGGCAGCAACAACACCCTAATCGGCAATGGCGCGGATGTCGTTGATCCAGATCTCACCTTTGCCACTGCCATCGGTGCAGGAGCAAAAGTCTTTGTCAGCAATGAGATAAAACTTGGCAGAAGTGGTGGAGAAGACGACGTTAATATCCCGGGATTTCTGAAGGTAGGTACTCTTGGCACTTCAGGAAACATAAATTTGTGCCTTAACGGCGGTGTACAAAGACTCTCCACATGCTCTTCAAGTCTGCGCTATAAAAACAACGTCCAAAACTTCTTTGGCGGATTGGATATTGTTAAGCGTTTGCGCCCGATTACCTTTAATTGGATTGATGGAGGCAAATCGGATGTCGGCTTTGCGGCGGAAGAAGTCAACGAAATCGAACCGCTTCTCACAACCTTCAACGACCAAGGCGAGATCGAAGGCGTCAAATACGGCCAGATCACGACCGTCTTGGTCAACGCCGTCAAGGAGCAGCAAACGCAAATCGAGGCGCAGGCAAAACAAATCGAGCGGCAGCAGAAGCAGATCGAGGCCTTGAAACAATTAGTTTGCAAGCAAAACCCGTCGGCGGGGATTTGCAAGGAGAAATGAGATGAAAAATATACGGACTGGAACGCAAGCATTTTTGTTTGCCGCGACTGGAACGCAAGCATCCTTGCTTGCCACGATTGGAACGCAAGCATCCCTGCTTGCCTCGACTGGAGAGCAAGCATCCCTGCTTGCGTGTGGGACACAGTGTGAAAAAGCTCGGCAAACCGGCTATCGTGATTTACTCTATTTGCTTCTTTCTGGCGAGGGTCTTTCGTGCTTCGCACTCATGCAAGCATGGATGCTCGCGTTCCAGTCGCGGATGCTTGGGCTTCAGTTGGTGCTTGTTTTGCTTCTAACATTCTCTGCGGCGGCGCAGACGGGCGGGACATACGATCTTTCGCATTCGGTTATCGCGACGGGCGGCGGATCGAATTCTTCGGGCGGGACGTATCGTGTTGATGGAACAATAGGTCAGCCGATTGCCGGAACGGAAAGCGTAAACACGCCGTTCAGTCTCCGAGGCGGGTTTTGGGCATTTCAGCAATTTGCGCCGACTGCGGCGGGCGTGAGCATTTCGGGAGGCGTAACCGACGCCCGCGGTCGCGGCATCCGCAATATCATTTTCACCCTTGCGGCGCCCGATGGCTCGATCAGATCGGCCCGCTCCGCAACATTCGGCTATTTCCGGTTCGACGATGTGCCGTCAGGTCAAACCTATGTCCTGACCATAAGTGCAAAACGGTATATTTTTGCCGATCCGATTCGCGTGATCGCAATAAACGACGATTTAACGGGGATTGACTTCATCGCCTTGCCGCTTTAACGTCGCCGGCGCATTCAAAATCGCCGCTATGCGGTCAGCTTACTTTTTTTTGCAGATCAAGAAACGCATTGTTTTGCCTAAGCGCATCGAACATCGGATCGACCGTGATGCCAACAAGCAGGCCGTCTCTTTTTTGATAAGCGATGTTAAGAAGGTCAAGCGCTTTTGCATTTTCGTGCAAGGCGAGGAAAACTCCTGAAAGAATTACAGGCGAGACGAATCTATCATCGCTTTGTATATCGTCAAGTAGTTGTCGGGCTTCCGGCTTTCTGCCCGAAAGAGCGTAAACCCATGCTAATTCCGGCTTGCCTTGTTCACCGGCGGTTAAATTTTCGACAGTTTTGAATTCGTCGATCGCCTCGGTGTATTTTTTCTGCTGAGTTAAATTCAAACCTAAATGATAATGGGCATTGACGAAGTTTGGGTCTATGGCAAGCGTCTCCGTCAAAATCTTTACGGCTTCGTCATATCGGCGGGCAAGATGATTTACGAACGCTCTGTCGGTTTCTATGCTGAGCGAAAGAGGATCAAGCGATTTTGCCAGATCGAGTTCCCGAAGCGCCTCGTCCGTTCGCTTGGTCATTGCCAAAAATAGGCCGAACCAATGATGGGCCGTCGCGTAATTTGGCTTTAACTCAATCGAACGGCGAAAGCCTTTCTCAGCCTTTTCCCAATCATAATCAAACAAATATGACACCAAAGCCAGGGAGGATTCAGCCTCCGCAATATCACTGTCGATCTCCAACGCCTTCTCGACAGACGCACGCGCTTTTGGCATTACGTCATTCGGCGGCATCGCCCCGTACAGGCTTTGCATAATGTACGAATCGGCCATTCCGGCGTATGCAAGCGCGAATGTAGGGTCAAGATCGATCGCCTGCCGAAAGTTTTCAAGGCTCGCTTTCAGACCTTCGGCGCTGCGTTTGTTCCAGTTGTAACGACCGACGATGTATGCCTTGAACGCATCGGTATTTTGAGTTTGAATGTTTTCAAGACGGCGTTCGTCCGAATCCGAAAGCTTGATCTTCAGTTGCTGTGAAATAGCTCGGGCAACATCGGATTGGAGTTTTGCAAATTCGGACATTTTTCGCGTGAACTGCTTGCCCCAGATAACGGAATTATCCTTAGTTGAAACAAGTTCGACGCTTGCGGAAAAGTTTTCGCCTGCCTGAGTCGTCCGGCCCATCAGAACAGCCTGGACATTCAATTCACGACCTATCGTTTTTGCGTCGGCGTCTTTTCCTTTATAGCGGAAAGCCGAATTGCTGGATGTAACGTGCATTCCGGGAAATCGCGAAAGCGAATAGGTTACGCTTTCGGCCAGCCCGTCGCTTAGATACTCAGTATCGGTATCACCGGTTTGGCTGACGAGCGGCAGAACGGCGAGAGAGGTTATTGTTTGACTCTGCGAGCCGACAAAATATCTATACCCTGCAAAACCGGCGGCCAAAATCGAAACCGCAGTGAGGGCAATTGCAGCATTCCGCATTTTCGATCGTGTTTTCGACAAAAGTTTTGGGTCGGAACGATGAAATTCATCAATGTCTTTCTCGATAACGATCTGCTCGTATTTGTATTTTTCGATAACGATCTCGCCGTCGCCGTTTTGAACATCGGCCACAAATTTATAGCCCTTGCCCGGCACCGTTACCAGGAAACGCGGCGAATCCTTATTTTCGCCGAGGGCCTTTCGCAGATTGGAGATCTGAACCGAAAGATTTGCTTCCTCGACGAACTGGCCTTCCCAAACCTTATTCAAAATCTCGTCTTTTGTAAGCACGCGACCGTGGTTGGTCGCCATAAACTCAAGCAGATCAATCGTTTTTGAGTAAAGCGGCACGGCTTCGCCGTTGCGCAATAACTGACGATGATCCGTGTCGAGCACGTATTCACCAAATGAAATTGATTGCTGTCTTTCCTCGTTCATCGGCCTTTTGCAAAATTTTGGAACTTTTTGCTGTGCATTTTAAGACTTTTTGGAAGCAAATAGGCGATGCTCCCACCAAGCGTGAACAATTGCGTTTGCTTGAAAAGGGTATTTTCAAGATTATGTTCACGATTTTAGCAGACAAAAACCATTGAGGGAAAGAAATTGTTCGCAATGAAAGCCAAAGAACGGACCGAGATCACGGTTGAATCGCGTGAAGTTACGGTCATTAGGTATCGACAGCCGATTTCGGTCTATTGCGAAGAGTGCGAAGCAGAAACACTGCACGTTTCGATGGATCAGGCGGCTTTGATCGTTTCCCTTCCGGCACCGGCATTCTTTCATCTTGCAGGCGAAAGGATAATTCATTCAAGGTCGGCAGCAAACGGCGCCTTGCTTGTTTGCGGCAGTTCACTTGCCGAACTTGGTCGGGAAATGAAATTGGCCAACCGGAATGACCGGCGTTAACCGCTGCAATGTTAGACGTTCGAATCAGACGAATTTTTTAAAAGGAGAGAATAATTATGGCTTACAAAAAACCAGTTGAGGGGCGGTCTTATCCGCATGTGTATAACGTAGCGATGACAGTTGGAATTAGGCAGGGCGGTGATGCCTGGGGCAATTATGAAGCTGCCTATTACTCAAATCGACGCGATGACGTGATGCTCGTTCAGTATCTGCTGAAACGCGTCTATCAACGCGGGGCAGTTGCCGATCCGCCGCTCGACCAATCGAACGGCGCATGTGAATTGAAAGTTGACGGCTATTACGGCCCGAAGACGCAAAAAGCGATCACATCATATCAATTCGAAATGAAGAAAAATGGCCGAAGCATCGCAACCGATGGCTGCGTGGATCCCGAAGGCCCGCAGGGATCGACTTCGACAATCTCGCAAACGGGCTACACCATCTCCTGGCTAAACAAATATTTTTACCTGCTCTATCCGGAACTTTTTCCGAATATCGCGCTCGACCCGGAGTGCCCGGCGGAGCTAAAAATGTCCGTCGGCAGTGGGGTTTATTAAGATAAATTCATCATAGGAAGATGGTGGAATGTGGTAGAAAATCTTCGTTCAAGCGCAGCAAAAGAAGCTTGAACCGAAATTTAGGAGGAAAATATTATGGCGGCTTTTAATTTTTATTTGAAAGACATTATGTCCGAGAATCGTCCGTATTTTAGTGAGAATGGCTTTGGAAGTTTTGCGGGGAAGGCGGTAAACCTTCTTAAAACTTATTTACAGCCTGTCATAGAAAAGAGCGGATTCGATTCGGTCAACGTTTTGACATGCCCGGATAATTGGACGCCGGCGATGCAGGATACGGATGTGATCGTTTACGTTCTGCGCGACGTTGGAGAAAGTGTTATAGCGGCAAACGGCGGCACGGCCGCAATGGCAGTTGCCGATACCAATCTGCTTGGACTTACAGACCTTAATTCAAAAATTTGCGAAATTTATTTTGACCGGATGTATGCCGGCAATCCAAAATTGGTGGCCGGTGCCGCTTATCACGAAGCCGCTCACGTTAAATCGAATATGGATAACGCGATGCACAAAAATCAGGATGGCTTTCTAAAAGCCGCGCCGGATTATTACGGCAGCCCGTCAACAAAAAATACAGCATTTTTCAAATCTCATCTTGCAAGAAAAGTAAACATGCGCAGCGGATTGTGAAGTATTCGCGTAAGGCATCCAAACCGTTCGCGCCAGATTTTTTTGCAAATTAGCCACAGGTTTTTTTAGAGTTATGATCCAATAGAGAGTGTCTGATATAAAAAATGAAGAGAAGATTTATCCAACAAATCACGCAAAATCACACTGACTTTGATCTTTTTTGGTGTAATTTCGTGTGATTTGGTGGTTAAAAAATCTTCCTTCACAACTTTCCAGACAGCCTCAACCAAGTTGACAATCTATAGATCCGCTTTTTTTCTATCTGCGTTTATCTGTGGCTAAAAATTCTTCCGCCCGCTGCGACCCGATATCGCCCTTGCTTACGCGCGGGCTTGCGCAAGGCGAAACCGACGTTAACGCCATCCGCGATTTCATCGGGGCCGACTCGCTCGGCTACCTCTCCCTTGAAGGCATGCTCGAAGCCATCGGCATCGCCGCCACATCGTCCTGCAACGCCTGCTGGACCGGCAAATAC
>JBOGOW010000177.1:0-7611 GCA_050748285.1 Pyrinomonadaceae bacterium | reverse complement strand
CGGCGTATATTCGCTATCGATATATTTCCTGTCGAAGATGAACCCGATCGTATTTTTCCGCCGCATACAAACGGTAATTCTGACCGCGTTCTCGACCTCGTCGTCGAACGCAACACTGCCGACCGCATTGCGCGTATCACATGAAAATCTCGGCGTGCCAAAAGAGATCAACAGCTTCGTTTTGACCGTCGGAGCTACTGCAAATCAGAATGGAACGGCGCTTTATGAAGGCGTTACCGTGTTGTTTCTTGCACAGCTTGCGGGTGCCGACCTCAGCGTGGGCTTGCAGCTTTCCGTCGTCTATCTCGCCATTCTAGGCGGCATTGGAACTGCCGGCGTTCCTTCGGGCTCGATACCGTTTATCATAGGCATTTTATTTATGATCGGCATTGATCCGGCGTTGATCGCGATCATCATCGGCGTCGATCGCATACTCGATATGTGCCGCACAACGCTGAACGTCGTCGGCGATATTACGGCCGCAACTTACGTGGCACGAAGCGAGGGTTACGAACTGCTAAAGGAACCGAAAACTGTTGGTATTGCTTAAATTTGGGAGTATTATGATTGTTGAGGGGCCGGGTATGTCAGTTCGAGCAAAACGATTGCGCTTTAGCGTGGATGATTACTATACGATGATCGGACTCGGAATGTTGAAAAACGTCGAGCGAGCCGAGATTATCGACGGGGAGCTAGTCGAAACTATGCCGGTTGGAAATGCTCACGCTTTTTGTGTAAAAAAACTTTCGGAAATTCTAAGGGACAAATTAGGCAAGAGCGTTACCCATTCAGTTCAAGACCCAATATGGCTTGATGAGTATAACGAGCCGATTCCCGATATAGCGTTGCTAAAACGACGCGACGACTTTTATCGCGGAAAGGCGCCAATTGCGTCGGACGTTCATCTACTTATCGAAATTTCGGACACTTCGCTTGACTATGATCGTAACCGAAAAATTCCACTCTATGCTCATGCCGGTATTCCTGAAGTTTGGATACTTAATTTGCAAAACAGCACCATCGAACTGCACTGTCAGCCGCGTGATTACAGTTTTGCAATTGTTAAGGTCTTTCGGCGCGAGGAAATGGCACAATCTGAACGCTTGCCCGATCTGGTCTTAAGCGTATCGGAAATCTTTGATTAGTCCGCAATTCACTTGTGTTTCCAATAGGCGACGACAACACAGACATCAAGATCACTCCGATCGTAAATTATGCCTTTATTGGCATAAATATTCTCGTGTTTCTACTTTTGCAGCAGCTCGGGTCATACGATGCGTTTACGTATGCGTTTTCGCTTGTGCCAAAAGAGATAACGACCGGCGTAGATATCACCGGCGTGCAGGTCGTCCGCGACGCGTTCGGTAACACCGGCGAAATTCAGCATTACGCCACGCCGCTGCCCGTATATTTCAATTTCCTGAGCTCTATGTTCATGCATGGCGGCATTGCGCATATTTTCGGCAATATGCTGTTTTTATGGATCTTTGGCGATAATCTTGAAAATCTGCTTGGACACATTCGATTTGCCGTTTTTTATATCGTTTGTGGATTTGCCGCAGCCGCCGCGCAGATCGTGATGGATACGGGTTCTGTGATACCGATGCTCGGAGCCTCGGGCGCAATTTCGGGCGTTCTCGGCGGTTATGTTCTGTTGTTTCCAAAGCGGCAGGTGCGGGCGATCATTTTCAATTTCCTCACGACTGTTCCGGCTTTTGTAGCTATCGGAATATGGATCGTTTATCAGATAGTTGTCGGCTATCTTACACCGGCAGGCTCGGGCGGTGTAGCCTACGCGGCTCACATCGGCGGTTTTATTGCAGGCGTCGCTTTGATCAAACTGTTTGCGATCGGACGGAAGGTGTAGCAAAAATTATTTCCCATTCATTCGGTGCTATTTTGCTGCTGTGATGAGCTTTAAAAATTCGTGATCGTCAAATTTCGACTGGCGGCCTTGCCGCACGACCACCAGGTCAAGCGACGGAATGACATAGAGCCGCTGTTTTCCCGCACCTGCGGCCATAAAAAGATCTTTTGCAATATCGCTTCCGACGCCGTTTTTGCTGATCGCCGTCGTCTCGGATTCGTTGTCGCCGAGCAGCCTTTGCAGCGGTCCTTTTGTTTCGGAAATTTCGGCCTTTCCGTTATTCGAACGGTTCAGCCAAAAGGTGACGCCATAATTCGGATTCGCTTTCGATCCCGTATAAAGCTGATCGAGAAGCTTTTTATCCAAAATCTGTTTGCCATGCCATTTGCCGCCATTTTTTAGTAACGTTCCGAATTTGGCCCATTCGCGGGCGGTCAGGAATGCTCCTGAGGGCAGGTTCGGCTGGCCGTTTTGCAGTGTCCAATTAGCAACCCTTAAACCGATCTTGTCCAGAATCCGATGTTTCAAATAATCCAGAACCGATTCCTTTTTCGGCGCAAGCTTTCTCCGCATAAGTTCGCCGAATATCTGAAAGGGCGCAGGACCGTATTCGAATTTTTCACCCGGTTCGAATTTTGAAGAAAATGTGATCGCTTCGGAATACGACGGCGGTCGGCCGATCGAGCCGGCGTCGATGCCGCTGGTCAGCGAGAGCAATTGCCGGATCGTTATCCCCGATCTTCTCGGATCGGATTTCCATTCGGTTATTGTTTCTGACACCTTTTCGTCGAAACCGCTGATGATCTTGTCTTCAATAGCGGCAGCGAGCATTGCGCCGGAAAACGACTTGGTGCCGCTTGCCAGCATCCACGGAGTTTCCGACGAATGCCCGTTTTGGTATTCCTCAAAAACAACCTTGTCGCCTTTCATTACCAAAACCGAAAGCCCGCGAAATTTGCTGGAATAAGCTGCGGCCGCGTTAAATGGCGAATCGGCGGTCGGTTTTTTTGCTGTCTGCGCTATGGAAATAAGAGCAAGCAAACCGAACAGAAGAAATAGTTTGAAATCAGTTCGCATTTTAATAAGCGGTCTAAAAAGGCGGCCGAATAATGCGTTGACCGCCATGCTCAGGGTTGGAGGACGCGGTTATTGCCGTTGAAATTCCGGCGTACCGAGAACAAGGCTTACGACTTTAAACACATCCGGGTTTCCGCTTGGGTCTAATAATCTTGCCTGCCGATTTCCTTGCCGCTGCTGACTTTCGGCACGCATGTTCGGCGTGTCATCTTTATCATCGGGTTCACTGCCGGCCTTTACTTCCGGTAGCGGCTGTTCGAGCTGTTTCAGAAGACTCGCTCTTGTGGCTGCGGAAACATCACCATCGAGGATCGCTTTGATCGCAAGATCGAGAGTTTTCGCCTTATCGTTTTGCGCAAATGCCTTCAGATCGACACGCGTTCCGGGAATCCGATTGCTCGCGATCGCAACGGCGAAATTCAGCCGTTCGAGCAATGCTCCGGTGTTTACCCAATCTTCAGCAGTATCGGGATAACCGGTCGGCGCCTGATATCCATAAGGAACTTCACCGAGCTTATTCAGCATCGCGAGCATCTGCGGGCCGCTATTCGTCGTTCCGCCAAGTACCCTTATCGAACTCACCGCCAATTCAAACGGCGTCTTGATCTTTGCTCGATAATTTTCGGGTGCGAAAAATTCCTTGTCCGAAAACAATGCCTTCAATGTCGTTTTGATATCGCCATTCGATTTGGAGAATGCATAGGCGACACGTTTCACGAGGTCTTCGCTTGGACTATCGCTGACGAATTTAACGGCTAGTTTGCGGGCGATGAACTTGGCGGTCGCAGGATTCTTAACCAAAATGTCGATCACCTTCAGGCCGTCTTTTATGCCGCCTTCATTGACCTTTTGACCGAGCACGGTCTTTTCGCTCTTATCGTGCCAATTAGCATTGAAATAAAATTCGCCGCTTTCAAGATCGTCCGGCACGCCGGCCAACCTTTGCAGTCGTTGGACACGCATGTTATCGGTTCCTTTTATGTCGTCCGCCGCCGCCCGTCGATAACCCCGCGGGTCGGCGATCGTCCAACCGGTAAACGCCTTTGCTACTTCGACAATATCCTTCTGCGTATAGCCGCCATCAACGCCAAGCGTGTGCAGCTCCATCAGCTCGCGTGCGTAATTTTCGTTTATCCCGCGCTGCTGGCGCTGTGCCTGCTGCGGATTATCTCGCAACTGCTTCAATCGCTGATCTAGCTGTGCATCGTTCACGCCGTATTGATCTTTTAGCCTCTGCCGTGCCTGAGGCGTGATATTGCCGTTGCGGTTTTGTTGAAGTCGCTGACCATTTCCGGCACGATTATTTCGCTGCGGTTGCGCATTTGGTGAAACGGATTGGAAGTTATCCAGATAAAAAAGCATCGCGGGATGCTGTGCGGTTCCGACGACGAGGTCTTTGAAATTACCAAGCGCGTTCTTTCGCAAAACGTCGCGTTCATAGCTCGGAATATACCAGCGAACCGCCGCTTTGCCTGCGAAAACATTAAAATGGTTTTGCCAAAAATCAACCATCGCTTCCTGAAGCTGTTTTTCGGAATAAACGGCACGCAGTACGCGGTTCGAAACTATTTGCGGCAGCATCTGGTTCGCCGGACGAAGGTCGTATTTCGCATAATACTGTCGAAGTTTTTGCTGGCGTTCCTGCCGGTCTTTATCCGTCATCTCGTCCGTGTTCTGCGGCTGCTGGCCTTTACGTCCGCCCTCGAGCATTCGCAGAAGTGCGCCCGGATTCGGATATTTTGCAAAAACCTCGGCGGTCGTCATATCGAATACTTCGAGATTTTTTACCTTCGATTCGGCGACAGCATCGTTGATCGACGCCGGATCAAGCTGCTGATCGATATATTTTTGCAATCCGATCGCCTTCACTTTTTCGACATCGCCAAGACGCGCGCCAAATCCGAGCCGATTCAGGACATGCACGATTTTCTGCTCATCGGAAAGCGCCTTTTTTCCATCTGTTCGCGGCGACGCCAGAATTAATCCCGGCAGCAGCAAAGCTGTTACTAGCTGAAAAACAAAAAACGGTTTGGTCACGGAAATAAAAGATCTCACTGTAAACACCTCGATATATTATTGCATTGAAACGATTTGTTCGCCGCTGTTTGATTAGACGTACCATAGCGGCAAAATGGCGAGAAATTTGCACAAACCGTGTTCATTGAAAAACCCCGGCGGCGCATTAGGGTGGTTTCTGCTGTCTCGTAGAAAAATAGCCATTATTCGTGCGTTAGTGACGAAAAAAGCCACGAATGCACGAATAAGAAAAGAAATTCTGCCCCGTTTGTGTCTGCCGCATAGGTCTTTCAAAGCCGTAAAAATACAACAGAATCGATAATTTTCGCATCGAAATTACTAAGGGTATCATCCGATATCGTGTTAGAATTGTGGAAACGAGACAAACTGGGAAAGCTATGAAATTACGATATATTTCAATACTACTATTTGCACTTATTGCCTCTGCAGCCTCGGTCTATGGGCAAGCGACAACGTTCAGCGACCCGAACGTCGATTACACTTTCCAGATTCCGGACGAAAAATGGAAATTGGTCAAATCGGGAGCTTCCGGCGACGATGTGGAATTTGTCTATGTATATCGAAATGACGGACATCTCGAAATACGCAAGATCAGCTCGCCGCGGGCTACGCCGATGGCTGACCTTATCAAGGAACAGGAAGACAAGCTGCAATTTATTCAAGGCTATGTTCCCGGAAAGCAGGAGAATTTTGTTGGGAAATTGAATGGTTCGGTGTTCAATTATGAATTCATCAGAGCGGGCCGGGCAATGAGCGGCCGCTTCTATTTCCTGCGCTCCGGCGATACGGTTTACCTGCTTCGTTTTACGGGCTTCCAGGACAGCCTCCGTTCACTCCGCGCCCAAACCGACGTGTTCGGCCGCACCTTTGAATTGAAGAAAAACTAGCAGCATATTCGTAATTTTGAACCGCAGGGAATCAGATATCCTGTTTCCCTGCATTCGGTTAATTCAGTTTTGTTCATCCGCATTTTTTCGACCCATTCGGTCGAAAGCGTTGAAACCAACTTTATCCGAAATCGCTCCGCTTTTTTTAGAAGGCTCCAGGCGGTTTGGCCGTTGACCTGATATTTTTCACAGAGGCGTTTTGCGAGTTCTTCGCTATTCGCAGCCTCAAACCAATTCAGAAAATCAGCGCGGCCGAGACCGTCGCGGCATTCCGCAAGCAGGATGATCGTGCCGCTGTCGCTGCATGCTCGTGACGCGGCTTCGAGCGATTTGTGTGCTTGTATCAGATTTATGTCGTGCGGGTAACCGCCGCAGCTTGCGATGACAAGATCGCGCTTTTCGCTGATTTTTACCGTGTTTGAAAGCGCGAACGATTCACACGCTGCACGATGCGATGTTATCCAGTCGCCGCAAAATACATCGGTTACGTCGCCATCATCATTCACCAAAGTAGATACGGCGAACGAAATTTTCGCCTTAGAGGCCGCTTCGACGAACACCTCATGAACTGCGTTTCCATCAAGCAAACCCGTGCCGACTCCATCGCGGCGATCCATTTTTTCACAATCGAATGCGAGCTTGTGCGTCGCCGAAATTGTTCCAGAAGATGCAAGCCCCGGACAGACGAGCTTGCGGCCGCCGGTAAACCCTGCGAAATAATGAAACGAAACGCTCCCGATAATTACAATGTGATCGAACTCAAAAAGCACGCGATTCAATTCGATAGGAATCCCGCCCTCGGTTTCGCCTACGCGCATTATCTGCATAAGATCGCGGGCGTCGTGATCTATGGTTTTGATCCGCTGTGCGATAAACGGCGTCAATATTTCGTGCTTTTCCTGATCGGTTACACGACGATGAATTCCGGTCGCAAAAATTACCGCCATTTCGTGCGGAGCGGTTCCGTTTGCGATAAGGCGGCGCACAAGAAGATTTACGATCTGTCCGGCGCCCGAACGCCGAGTCGCGTCCGGAACGACGAAGAGTACCGTTTCACCTTGTTTGACGATATTTTCGAGCGGTTCCGAATCGATAGGTGAATCGAACTTTTCGCCGATCTCGATATCGCTAAGCGGCTGGCTCCTATCTGCAGAGTCGATTATCTGAAGTTTGTCTCCGTCAAATGCGAACGGGATCGAGGTACTCCCGTAACGAAGGTCGATGGTCGGCATAGGTGTCAATTAACGAGATTTTGCGGCAGTGTTTTGCAGTTCCGGTTTTTTTGCCGGCTCGAAACAATTTGTCCCTGTGTCGCAAACGTAAACTGCTTCGGCTTCGCGGCCGAGAGTTTCCATTTGGATCGTCAGATGATCGATCCCGAATTGTGAATGAAGCCGTTCTCGAACGACCGAAAGCAATTCGGAATGCGTTACAGAATCTGCATGAGTTATATGTGCCGAAAGAGCGTCGATGCCGGACGAGATCGTCCAAACATGCAGGTCGTGGACGCCGGCAACGCCGTCGGTTCCGATTATCGCAGACTCGACCAGCGACAGATTTATATGCGACGGCGTTCCCTCGAGCAGGACGTTTACCGAATCGGAAATAAGCCGCCACGAACCGAAAATAATTATCAGGCTGATCAGAATACTGCAAAGCGCATCTGCCCAGATCCAGCCGAATGCGACGATCAAAATACCGGCAGCGATCGCCGCCGCAGAGCCAAGCATATCACCCATTACG
>JBOGOW010000176.1:0-7628 GCA_050748285.1 Pyrinomonadaceae bacterium | reverse complement strand
GTTGTGACCGGAAAGAAAGTTTAGCCACGAATTAAACTAATTTCACGAAATTAGAACTAAGAAATGAGTAAAATTCAGACTAATTCGCCTTAGCCTCTGCCCGCCGCCGCATTTCTTCTGCGAGAGCGTCGTCGCTCATTTCGGTTATTTGCGGCGCGTCCGCTTTGCCAAGCTGTTTCTCGGAGCGTTCTTCTTCCTCGGCTTCGCGCATTCCGTCTTTGAAAGCTTTTCGCGTTGCTCCAAGCGATTTCGCAAGCTGCGGCAAACGTGTTGCGCCAAAAAGCAAGAACAACACAATTACGATTGCAATTATTTCCGGGGTTCCTAGTCCAAGCATAAATTTTTCCGCCTATTTTATTTACGCCAGCGAAAGAATATTTCTACGCGGCTGATCTCTTATCATTATACGCTAAAAATGAGACTTTGCATCTGTTTTACCAAAAGCATCGCGTCTTTAACTGCTCGCCAAACGATCCATGGCATCGATCAACGCTGCGGTTGTGCCTTTTTCGGAAACCGAGTGTCCCGAATCTGGAATTACCAAAAATTCGGCTTCGGGAAATGCTCGGTGCAAATCCCACGCCGACGTCATCGGGCAAACAACATCGTATCTTCCTTGGACGACCACGGTCGGAATGTGGCGAATCTTGTCAATGTTTTCGAGCAAATAATTCTCGCTCGGAAAAAACGAATTGTTCATAAAATAATGGCATTCGATCCGGGCCAAGCTCAACGCCTCACGCTCGCCTTCCCAATGATCCATTAAGTCCTTATCAGGAAATAATTTCGAAGTCGCGCCTTCCCACGTGCTCCAGGCGCGTGCGGCGGAAAGCCGTATCACCTCATCATCACTTGTCAAGCGTTTATGATAGGCAGTTATGAAATCGCTGCGTTCATCTTCGGGAATTTCGTCACGAAACCGCTCCCAGAAATCGGGGAAGATCTCGGACGCACCGTGTTGATAAAACCAGTCAAGCTCTTTCTTGCGTGTTAGAAAGATGCCGCGAAGGATCAAACCAAGGCATCGATCCAGATGCGAGATCGCGTAAGCAAGGCTCAGCGTGCTTCCCCACGAACCGCCGAAAACATACCATTTTTCGATGCCGAATTTCTCACGAAGTGTTTCAATATCGTTGATTAAATCCCAAGTAGTATTCTCGTTCAATTCCGCATGCGGCGTGGATTTGCCCGAACCGCGTTGATCGAAAAGAATTACGTGATACGCTTTTGGATCGAAGAATTGCCGATACATCGGTATCAGCCCGCCGCCCGGCCCGCCATGCAGAAAAACGACCGGAATGCCGTCGGGATTGCCAACGTGTTCATAGTAAATTTCGTGAATGTCCGATACCTTCAACATTCCCGAATCAAAAGGTTCGATTTCGGGATAGAGAGTTTTCATATCTTTCAATGATACGTGAATCCGCACTATTGCAGAAGCCCGCATCGTGCACAAGCCCGCGCGTAAGCAAGGGCGATATGGATTATTCCCTATAGACGATTCGAATCGCACCCGACAGACACAAACATTCTGTATCGCCCTTGCTAACGCGCGGGCTTTTGCAAAAAGGCGTCGTGCCAAAGCTGAAAAACGAGAAGCGTCCAGAGTTCTTTGTGATGCGATGCGGTTCCTGATTCGTGTTCTTTTATAATGTGTTGGACAAAATCAGGTTCGAAAATTCCCTGCTCCTTGAGTCGTGAAGGGGCGAGCATATCGTGCATTAAAGGATTCAACCTTTCCTTTAGCCATTGTGCGGTCGGAATGCCAAAGCCTTTTTTGGGGCGGTAAAGGATCGAATCCGGCAGAAGCCCTTCGAATGCTTTTTTGAGAATGTACTTTCCTTTCGCCCCGCGAAGTTTGTAATTGAGCGGAAGCGACGCCGAAAACTGCGCAACGCGCGGATCGAGAAACGGTGCACGAGTTTCGAGGCTGACGGCCATCGACGCACGATCCACCTTTGTCAGAATGTCTTCGGCGAGGTAGAAATTCATATCAAGAAACTGCATTTTCTCGATCTCAGCTTTTGCGTCGGTAGTGTTCAGAAGCTCACGAGCTTCTGAATAAATATCGGCCGGCGTTTGTTCGAGCACATCGCCTGTAAAAAGCGACGCGTGCTGGTCTTGCGAAAACGAACCGAACCACGAATGATGCCGCGCGACCGCGTCGAATTTCGAGGCACGCACAAATCGCTTCGCCTTAAAATCGAACGAAAGATTCTTATTCGAAACCGGCAGCGAATTTACAAACGGCTCGATCATTCCGCTGCGGACAAAACGCGGCACCATCGCGTATCTAGCCGCGACCTTGTGTGCGTAATACATCGGGTAACCGGCAAACAGCTCGTCGCCGCCATCGCCGCCGAGCGCGACCGTAACATGGTTTCGCACAAATTTCGCGAGAAGAAATGTCGGGATCAGCGATGGGTCGGAAAGCGGCTCGTCGAGCCATTCGCCGATCTCCGAAATTAGATCGCCGGTTTTTTCCGCACTCAAATATTCCTCGTAATGATCGGTGCCGAGATGGTTTGCAACTTGCCGTGCGTATTGCGATTCGTTAAATGAATCTTCGGAAAATCCGATCGAAAAAGTCTTCACCGTTTCGGTCGAATGTCGGACCGCGAGAGCGGCAACGGTCGAAGAATCGATCCCGCCAGAAAGCAGAATCCCGAGTGGAACGTCCGAAACTAGCCGCATTCTAACGGCATCGGAAAGCAGTTCGCGGAGCTCCGCTGCAGAAGCCCGCACGTTAGTACGGGCGTTATCGGCACTCCCGTTTTTTGACGTCAACTCATCTATCCGCTTTCCCAATTTGCCCCAGTTGAGATTCCAATACCTGCGAACCTTCACCTCGCCGTTTTCGACCGTGAGAATGTGAGCGGAAGGCAGTTTATGAATGCTCTTATAGATCGACATCGGCGCCGGCACGTAATCGAACGAAACGAAATGCCGAAGTGCATTTAGATCGAGTTCGGCTTTTACCGACGGGTGTGCGAGCAGCGCTTTTGGTTCGGAGGCGTAGATAAGCTTTCCGTCAAAAACGCCGTAGTAAAGAGGTTTTTCGCCAAAACGGTCGCGTGCCAGAATCAGCTTTTTCTTTTTCGTATCCCAAAGCGAGATAGCGAACATACCGTTGATATGGTCAACAAAATCCTCGCCGTAAAGTTGATAAAGATGCGGAACTATCTCAACATCTGTCTGCGTGACAAACTTGTGTCCGCGTTTTTCGAGGTCGGCGCGAACCTCGCGAAAGTTATACAGTTCGCCGTTGACCATCGCGATGACCGATTTGTCTTCGCTGTAAACCGGCTGATCGCCCGTCTTCAAATCAATGATCGAAAGCCTCCGCATTCCGAGCGCCACACGATCGTCCATCCACAACCCTTCCGAATCCGGCCCGCGATGAACGATCCGTTCGCACATCCCATGCAGAATGCCCTCGCTTTGATCGTTTGAAGTTGTGTTCAGGTTTACCCAACCTGTGATACCGCACATGAACTCTACTTCCTTTTTTCCTTAGGCAAAAACCTAATCGATCGAGCAATGCGCGAAGCGAAGCTCACGTAGTTTCTGTTATTATAATTAATCGTGAGAGTGAATGTGCCCGAACCATATAATTCTCCATCAAATACATCCAATTTTGGAAAATTGACATAATATAGATAACGAAAATTACCGGCACCCGTCTCTGGGCATCTCTGCACGATTGCCTTTCGTGACGCGATCTTAGTTCGAAAGATTAGTGCTTGCCTTGACTTCGAGCAGACGAGAACAAGTTCTTCTTGTGAAGCGGGTCCCCCGTTGCGGACGAAATTTGGTGTGTTTTCGAACGTCCAATAACTAAATGTAATTCGAATGTCCGAGGCGTCGTAAAACCCACCATCTACGTCCGCAAATCTCGTGGCGTTACCCACAGACTTAGGAATCAAGATCGTAAACCATCCATCTGGATTCCTTTGGCTTAACACCATGTTGACATCTCGTTGGGGTGTTTGACCGAATGTGAGATTTATTGCCGCCGCGAATATTAGAATCGCTACTCCAAAGCTGAACTGACGAAAATAAAACTTCATTTTTTCAAACCCTGTCCTCTCCCGCACGGCATAAATCGGCTTGTCCTTCGATTCGTGATAGGTATGCACTAAGAGAAGTAAATTTTTGATTTAGCAAGTATCTAGAATTTGGAAGGTATTGACGCAGCTTTGGCGAGCAATTTCTCAAATGTGGAAACTGATCGGCAAGAGCCATTTCTTATCTAAAGTCTCTATTTCAAGCGGCTGTTTCAACTATGTTTTCGCCAAAGACGACTGTTTCAAAAGCTTGGATTCGATCTTCAGCAAGCTTGGCCCGTCGAAATAGGTTTCCCCACAGTCTTCGCAGACCGATGCTTTTATGTTCTCAACTTTGATATTGCGTCCGGCCAGCGGAATTGTACGCGAAACTTTTGTTTCCCTTATGATTCCGCCGCAGTTGCAATTTTCAATTTTAGAAGCTTGTCTCATAAACGGTTTTCAGAAAAAGTGTTCCTTTCGAAAAGAAAACAACGACTACAATTTCCCTCTCCGATGAGGAAAGTCCATAAAGTTTATAGCGAATATGCGATTCATCATCTGTAAGTTTATCAAATTCATTGGCGTTCAAGATAGAGGATATTACCTCTGCGAGTGTTAGTTTGTCTGCGGCGATCTCCTGCAGGCAATGTTCACCGACCTGATAGCCCCCATTACGAATCGCCCGTTTTATCTTCGAAAGGACTGTCACCATTACTATTTTAGCAAACCCGCGCGGATTGTTTGCTCTAATTCGAACAGACTTATATTATTCAAACCCTATCTTCTCCCTTACCGCGTATATCGCCTTGTCCTGTGATTCGTGATAAGTGCGGACGAGCAATTCGGCCAACAGTCCCATCAGGAAAAACTGCACCGCGATTGCGAACATCACGATGCTCAAAACCGGCAAAGGCGTTTCGACGAGGTCGGCCTGATATTTCGGAAGGCCGAGAACGGCGGCAAATTTCAAGAACGCTGCATAAATTCCTGCAAAGATCGATGCAAAAAACGCGAGCATTCCAAACGTACCGAATACGTAGATCGGCTTCGTTCCATACGACGCCATGAATTTGATCGTCATCAGATCGAAGACGACCTTTATCGTGCGCGAGATTCCGTATTTCGATTTGCCCATTGTGCGGGCGTGGTGATCGACCGGAATTTCGGCAACGCGAGCACCGGCCCAACTTGCATAGATCGGAATGAATCGGTGCATCTCGCCGTAGAGTTTTACGTCCTGAATCACATCGCGGCGATATGCTTTGAGCGAGCAGCCGTAATCGTGAAGCGGCACTCCGCCGATCCAGGAGATGATCCGGTTCGCGATCTGGGATGGAATTTTTCGCGAAACCAATTTGTCTTGCCGGTTCTTTCGCCAGCCGGAAACGACGTCGTAGCCTTCGTTAAGTTTTTCCAAAAGGCGCGCAATATCGGCGGGATCGTTTTGCAGATCGGCGTCCATCGGGATCAGAATTTCACCTTTTGCGGCATCGATTCCAGCCGCCATCGCTGCCGTCTGTCCGTAGTTGCGCCGCAGCGAGATAACGCGAACACGAGCGTCCTCCGCAGCGATCTCTTTTAAGATCTTCAGCGAATTATCCGTCGAGCCGTCATCGACGAAAATGACCTCGGCGGTCTTTCCCAACGCATCAAGGGCCGCGCCGATCTTCGCGTGCATCGGTCGCAGGTTTTCTTCTTCATCCAAAACGGGCAGAAAAAGCGAGAGTTCGGGATTCGCCAAATCACGCTTTTGTTGTGTTAAACTGTCGTTCATCACTATATTCGCAAACTTAATAACTTAATGCTTTCCGCACCAAAAATACGGCCCGGAAGCAAAATTTGGATCAATGAAAGATCAATTTAATAAACTGAACCGTCGTAAATTTCTTGAATTACCGCTGCTTGGTGTGCCGCTTTTGGCCGGCGAGCGGGCTTTTGGCCAAAAGTTTGAATCCTCTCCGGTGATGAAGGTTCGGACGCCGGCGGTCGTCTCGACGTGGGACAGCGGTATCACGGCAAACAACGGAGCGTGGCCGATATTGAAAAAAAGCGGCAAAGCTCTCGACGCTGTCGAAGCCGCGGGCCGCGCGATCGAAGACGAGCCAAGCTGCTGCGTCGGGCTTGCGGCGTGGCCCGACCGCGACGGCAAAGTTACGCTCGATTCATGCATTATGAGCGGCAACGGCGAATGCGGCGCGGTCTCATTTCTCGAAAGGATAAAACATCCCGTCTCGGTTGCACGTTTGGTCATGGAAAAAACACCGCACGTGCTTCTTTCGGGTGAAGGTGCTCAAATGTTTGCGGTTCAAAACGGCTTCCCGATTGAATCCGGAGAACTTTCGCCAGCTGCTGAAAAAGAATGGAAAAAATGGCTCGATAAATCAAAATACAAACTGGAAATAAACATTGAAAACAAAAAAGTGTCGCAGGCCGCTCCATACTTTTTCGATGACGGAACGCCGAATCACGACACGATGGGCACGGTCGCGATCGATGCAAAAGGCGGTTTGGCGGGAATGGTTACGACCAGCGGTATGGCATTTAAAATGCGCGGCCGCGTTGGGGATTCGCCGATAATAGGGGCCGGGCTTTTCGTCGATAATGAGGTTGGCGCAGCAACATCCTCAGGCGTCGGTGAAGAGGTGATCCGCATCTGCGGAACGCACACCGTCATCGAGCAGATGCGTGCCGGACGCACTCCCGAAGATGCTTGTCGCGAAGCCATACGCCGCATCGTAAAACGCGACTCTGTGAAGGCAAAGGAAATGCAGGTCGGCTTTTTAGCCTTGTCAAAGAATGGCGAGATCGGTGCGTTTTCGATTCAGAAAAACTTTAGCTTTTCAGTGACGAATTCTGAATTTCCCGGCGGTAAGGTCTTCAAATCCAAAAGCTGGTTTTGAGTTTGGAGTTCTGCCTTTAGGCGGCCTTAGCCAGCTAAAGTTGGGACTCCAAACTATTACCGGAATAGACGTGAAAATGAAGATGCTTTGAATCCTGATATTCGCCCAAGTTCGTAAGCACTCGCGCCGCTCCTTTTTCTTCGACGATCTGTGCGGCGACCCTTTTCACAATATCCATTAACTCGATCAGCAGATCGTTCTCGACCGTCAGCAGCGACGCGACGTGTTCCTTTGGCACAACAATAATATGCGTTTCCCAAAACGGCCGTGTGTGATAATAGGCAAGCACGCGGGTGGTTTCGAGCAGCTTTTCGACCGGCGTCTTGCCACTGAGAACTTCTTCGCAATAAAAGTCACTCATCTGTTCAAACCTCCCAATCTTCGATCTTGAGTCCCGAAACGCGGCTGAATTCGGAGAGATTATGAGTAACACGGATGAGGTCGTTTGCGATTACTATTGATGAGATCAAAATATCATAGGCACCAATGATTCGCCCGGCAGCAGCCAATTCTGCCCGTATTCTGGCCGCAATTCGAGCCGAATTGTCGTCAAATGGAAGTGATTCAAACTGCGAGAAAAATTGTTGCTGGATGCGAAGAGATCTCTCAGGGTTAGTGCTCCGCAGTGAGCCGTAAAACATTTCGACCTTAACGATCGAACATACGGCAACCTCTGCGG
>JBOGOW010000175.1:0-7640 GCA_050748285.1 Pyrinomonadaceae bacterium | reverse complement strand
CTAATTAAGAACGGACGCGTTGTTACTGCGGTTGATGACTATTACGCAGATATTCTGATCGAGGACGCCGCGGTTTCGTTGATCGGGAAAGAGATCAAAACGCAGGCGGATGTGGTGATCATAGTGGGTGGCGAGGGTTCTTGCGGAGGAAATTATGACCAGTAGATGTCCGACCGCATTATTTAGCGTTCTGCTCTTGCTTTCCAACGGTTTTGTTGTTGCGGCGCAGAGTAGAGCCATTCCAGAGAATCTTGCTTTTTCGATAGAGCAGATACAGGGCGAGCGGATACTTAAAAATACAAAGATCCTTGCATCAAATGAATTCGAAGGCCGAGCACCCGGCTCTCGGGGTGAAATTCTTACCGTTGATCACATCGCGAAACAATTCCGAGAAGCCGGTGCTATGCCGGGAAATCCTAATGGAACTTTCTTCCAAAAGGCTCCGATGATCGGCTATGAATCAAAGCCTCTTATCGCTCTTACGGCGAACGGCAAACCCATCAAAATTAGTTTTATGGAGGACTTCGTACACGATGTTCCTCGTCTGAGGTCGAAGGTGAATATCGATATTTCCGACGTTGTTTTCGCCGGTTACGGCATCGTTGCTCCGCAGTACGGTTGGGACGATTACAAAGATACTGACGTTAAAAACAAGTTAGTTGTCGTCCTGAGCGGTGAACCCACTCGGCAGGATTCTGCGGACGAAAAGAAGTCGGACGCCGCATTTTTTAGAGGCGTCACTCGTACGTACTACTCAACACGCGATTCGAAATACGAGACAGCGGCAAAAAGAGGTGCGGCCGGTATATTGGTCATAACCGATCCGCAAAAGTCCGAGACATTCACGATATTTAAGACCTTTGCCGGAATGGAAGGTGTGGCTTTGAAAAGCTCATCTGCCGCTTATCAGCCGGCGATCTCCGGCCTCGTGACTAAACAGGCATTTGATCGTTTAGCGACAGCTGCCGGAACAACCCCCGACGATTTAGAGAAAGCGGCACAAGATATAGGTTTCAAATCTCTTAGCCTGAAAGTAAGAGGCACGATCTCCATTTCCAGTAAATTACGACAGATCACAAGCAGCAATGTCATCGCGAAGATCGAGGGCTCAGATCCCGAATTGAAGAACGAATATGTGATCTATTCCGCTCACTGGGATCATCTGGGGCGAGATAAAAACCTAGTCGGTGATCAGATCTATAACGGAGCAAACGATAACGCCGTGGGTATTGCTCAATTGATCGAGATCGCCAGGGGTTTTGCCGCTCTAAAAACTAAACCTAAACGAAGCGTTCTGTTCATGGCAACGACAGGCGAGGAAAAGGGCTTTCTTGGTTCGAGATTTTACGCGAACAACCCACTGTATCCAGTCTCAAATACCATAGCGGCGATCAATCTGGACGCTGGCAACCCGTTCGGTCTGACCAAAGACGTGGGAAGTGCCGGTTATGGAAATTCAACGATCGACAATACTCTAGCCGCGGCCGCTGAAATGCAAGGCCGTACATTTCTGAAAGAATCGCTGGACGGCAACGGCAGCTACTACTTTGCGTCCGATCAGATAGAGTTTGCAAAGGCAGGCATTCCGGCCGTTTTCCCTTGGAGCGGATTCGACTATGTCGGTAAGCCCGCAGATTTTGGCGAAAGAAAATGGGATGAGTACGGCAAGGATCGATACCACCGAGTCGGCGACGAAGTGATGCCCGACTGGGACATGACCGGGGCTGCCCAAGACGCACGGTGGCTTATGATCGCGGGCTATTTGATCGCGGATGATGTAAAACGTCCTGTCTGGTCATCCGGAACAGAGTTTAAGAAATAATATGAAGACACTAATTAAGAACGGACGCGTTGTTACTGCGGTTGATGACTACAGGGCGGACATTTTGATCGAGGACGGGACGGTTTCGTTGATCGGGAAAGAGATCAATGTTGAGGCGGATGTGGTCATTGATGCGGCGGGGAGGCTGGTGATACCGGGCGGGATCGATCCGCACACGCATATGGAGCTGCCGTTTGGCGGGACGTTCGCGTCGGACGATTTCTTTACGGGCACGCGGGCGGCGGCGTTTGGCGGGACGACGACGATCATCGACTTTGCCGTGCAGACGAAGGGCGAATCGATGACCGCGGGCGTGGACGCCTGGCACAAAAAGGCCGAGGGCAAGACCGCGATCGACTACGGCTTTCATCTCATCACAACGGAGTTTGAGGACGGCGACGAGAAGGAAATGTATAAGCTGATGGACGAGGGGATCACTTCGTTCAAGCTGTTCATGGCGTATCCGGGCGTGTTTTTGGCCGACGACGCGACGATCTTTCGGGCAATGTCAGCCGCAGGTAAACGCGGCGGCCTGATCTGCATGCACGCCGAAAACGGCATCGTCATCAACGAGATTATCAAGCGATTTCTTGCCGATGGCCGTACGGCTCCGAAATATCACGCTTTGACGCGTCCGACGATCGCCGAGGCCGAGGGTGTTCATCGTGCGATCGCTATTGCCGAAATGGCCGAGTCGCCTGTGTACATCGTTCACCTAAGCTGCACCGATGCGCTCAATCAGGTGAGGCAGGCGAGGGATCGTGGGATTCCGGCTTTTGCCGAGACCTGCCCGCAATATCTTTTCCACTCGATCGAAGATTACGGCGACGGCTGGGACGGGGCGAAATACGTAATGACTCCGCCGCTGCGTGAAAAACACAACCACGCCGAACTGTGGAAAGGCCTCAAGATGGACGACCTGCAAGTCATCTCCACCGACCATTGCCCGTTCTGCATGAAGGAGCAAAAGGAACTTGGCAAGGACGATTTTTCAAAGATTCCTAACGGTACGCCCGGCGTCGAAAACCGAATGTCGTTGATCTATAACGGCGGCGTCGTTGAAAACAGAATTTCCCTGAACCGCTTTGTCGAGTTGACCTCGACCGCCGCCGCCAAGATGTTCGGTCTCTTCCCCAAAAAAGGCACGATCGCCGTCGGCTCGGACGCAGACATCGTGATCTTCGATCCCGAAAAAGAGCACGCCTTCGGCGTTGCAAACGAACACATGAATGTCGATTATTCTTCCTACGAAGGCTGGAAGATGAAAGGCAAGGTCGAGACCGTTCTCTCACGCGGCCGCGTCATCATCGAAAACGGCGAACACACCGGCAAACAAGGCGACGGCCAGTTCTTAAAACGCGGCGAGTGTGTTAAGGTGTAAGTCATTTAGTTTCACCTATTAAACGCGATGGCCGAAGGGTTTGAGATCGGAGCTTCGTTCAGTCATTATCGCATCGTTTCGAAGATCGGGGCGGGCGGGATGGGCGAGGTTTATCTGGCTGAGGACACGCGGCTTAATCGCAAAGTTGCATTAAAGCTGTTGTCCGCCGAAGTTGCAGGCGATAAAGAGCGTATGCGCCGCTTCGTCCAGGAAGCACAGGCTGCTGCGGCTCTTAATCACCCGCATGTCGCTCATGTTTATGAGATCGGCCAGTCTGAAGACAATCACTTTATCGCAATGGAATTTGTGGATGGCATCACGCTGCACGATGCGATCTACAGGGAGAAAACCGAACTTCGAAAACTCTTGAAATATCTCACCCAGGCTGCCGAAGGTTTATCCAAAGCACACGCGGCGGGAATCGTGCATCGCGACCTCAAACCGGAAAACATTATGATTTCGCGGGATGGTTTCGCAAAGATACTTGATTTCGGGCTGGCAAAACTCGTTGAATCTGCCGATCCCACACCAGCGGAAGCCGAGGCTGATACCGCCATACTACAACAGCTTTCGCGGCCGGGGGTGATCATGGGTACGGCCGGCTATATGTCGCCTGAGCAGGCGCTTGGCAAAACAAACGAGATAGATAACCGCTCGGATATTTTCTCCTTCGGCTGCATTCTTTTCGAAGCGGCGACAAGGCGTCGAGTTTTTCAGGGCGATTCCCTGATCAAATCGCTGCATAATATAATCTACGAACCTGCTCCCCAGATAAAAGATTTAAATCCGTCTGCTCCAAACGCCATGCAGCACATTGTGCGCCGATGTCTGGCAAAAGACCCTGAGGATCGTTATCAGTCAATCAAGGAAGTTGCCATCGAACTAAGAGATCTGCGAAAAGAGATGACGGATCATGCTGAAATTGACACCAGCGCTCCGCCGATCTCGGGCGTTTACCAGCAATCAAACGGCGGCGAATCTCTACCCGCCAATACCGAAATGCAAGCCGCCACAACCCAGATGACAATGGATGGTGGGCGATCTCGATTTGGCACGAGACGCCTCGCGATCGGCGCGTGTCTCGTTCTTTTGACGCTTGGCGTTGCGGCTGCAGGCATTTTTTGGGGTTCGCGTTTTCTCAGTGGACCGAGTGCCAAACCCGGCACTTCCGAACCGGTCAAGATGACTCGCCTTACAAACAGCGGCAAGGTTACTCGTGCGGTTATTTCACCCGACGGAAAGTTTCTCTCTTATGTTGAGAGCGAAGGCAAGCGTCAAAGTCTTTGGACAAAGCAAATCGCCACAAACAGCAATGTCCAGGTCGTAGCGCCGGCTCCGACCAATTATTTTGACGTAACTTTTACACCTGACGGAAACTACGTCTATTTCCTGGCACGAGTCGCCAACGAAAAAACAGCTTCCTTCTACCGCGTGCCGACGCTGGGTGGAATACCGGTCAAAGTATTTAACCAGGTGGCTGAAGGCATCTCTTTTTCAAGGGATGGCAGTCAAATTGCGTTTCAGAGATACGAAGGCAGTACAACCGAGTCCAGCCTGATCATTGCAAATGCCGACGGAACCAACGAACGCAAAGTTGCCGGCGTATCGGGCCACGAATGGTTTTCGACGCGCGGGCCCGCCTGGTCGCCTGACGGAAAATTTATTGTTTCAGGTGCCGGTGATGATCGCGAGCAGCGGCAAATGACGATGGTTGCTGTCAATGTATCCGATCAGACGATAAAACCCTTAACGACTCAACGTTGGGACAGCATCGGCCGCTCCGTATGGTTGTCGGACGGCAGCGGCGTGCTTTTTAGCGCAAGTGAAAACGGCACGAATGCCCCGCGCCAGATATGGCACATCTCATATCCCAACGGAGTGGCAAGGCGGGTTACACAGGATTTGAATTCTTATCTTGACGTCTCTGTCACCGAGGATATGACCGCCATCGCCGCCGCCCAAATTGATTTAACATCCAGCATTTGGGTTTCGCCGAACGCTGATGTTAACAAGGCAGTGCGAATAGAGGGAGGCCGCGACGATGGCGCGGTCGGCATTTCATGGACGCCCGACGGACGGATAGTTTACGTATCAAGCGCCAGCGGAAATACCGAGATTTGGGTCATGAACAAGGACGGCACAGAGCGGCGGCAAATAACAAGCGACGGAGCGACAAAATTTTCGCCGGTCGTTTCGCCCGATGGCCGCTACATCGTTTTTGTTTCGGAAGCTACGGGTGCAAAGCTCTGGCGCGTTGATCTGGACGGCGGCAATTCCACACAGCTTACAAACGGCAATTACGACAGCACGCCCCGCATTTCACCCGATAGCCAATGGGTTGTCTATGCGTCTTACAACTCGGGCAAACTTACGCTTTGGAAAGTTCCGATCACTGGCGGCGAGCCGGCTCAGGTAACTGACCTTTATTCAACCGCGCCCGATTTTTCGCCGGATGGAAAAACCATTGCCGCTTTCCATAATGACGGCCAGTCGGCCGCTAAGCTGCTGCTGCTCTCAATAGGCAGCGAAAGCTCACACAATGAGATATTCCTCCCGCAAACTCTCGATTGGGAAGCAGGCCCGCGCTGGATGCCGGACGGGCAATCAGTAACTTTCCTGGAAAAACGGGGCAGCATTTCGTATGTCATGGCACAGCCGATCACTGGCGGATCGCCCAAATTACTCGCCGAATTCAAAGAGAACGGCTTGCTGCGTCGCGAATGGTCTCTCAATAACAAACAAGTCGCAACCGTAAGGGGCACGGCAAGGACAGACGTCGTGCTAATTCGTAACTTTAAATAAAACCAGAAGGAGAAAAATCATGAAAGCAGCCCCGGAAAAAGCTCAAAATCTACAATGGATTCGTCGGATGGACCCGCCATATTACGTCAATTCCGCCGCCATTTCGGCCAACGGTGACCGCGTCATAGCCGGCACTTTCTTTTTTGCTTATTCGCCCACGGCTGAATACAATACACCGGCGCAACCGGATCAATTCGGCACTTTTTGTTTTGATCGCGACGGCAATCAGCTGTGGGCAGATAAATTTCAAGGCTCCGAGGGAGTTTATGCCGTAGCAATTTCACCCAGCGGATCGGTCGCGGCAGCGGGCGGCAAAATTCAGCCCGTGACAGGTTTCCTTCGTGCTTACGACGCCAATAACGGCACTCAGCTGGCAAATTATACGACCGGCACCCGCGTCAACCAGATCGCGCTTTCCTTAGATGGCAGCGTTCTTGTCGCCGCTGCGGACAAGGTCTATCTCGCCGAGCGGAAGAACGGAGTTTTCCCTCAAAATCCCTCCGTTTACTCGGTTCCGGCAACGCCCGGAAATAATGTGCAAAGCATTTCGATGCCGAAAGACGGAAGCTGGTTTGTGGTCGGCGATTATGCCGGAACGGTTTACATGATCGAGAACAATTCGGGTTCGATGGGAATGGTTTATCAATCTGCCACGGGTCTGCTTGGAACCGTGCATTGCGTTGCCGCAGCAGCTTTGGGTGATTGGTTTATCGCGGTTGGCGGTTCGCAGGAGGTTTATCTATTCAGCACCGAGTCTATACAGCAGGGACAATTTGTTTCAAAGTTTACACTTCCGGCTACGGGTAGGGTTGGCTGGGCCGCCATTTCGTTTACGGGCGAAATGATCACTGTGGTTCAGAACATCGGCGGCAGCGGAGTTGTCTATGCACTGCAAAATAAGAACGGAGCGCTGAGCCAGCTTTGGAGCCAGAAGACGCTTGCAAATCCAAACAGCACAAGCCTGGATGCTTCCGGACAGCACGTCACCGTTGCCGACGGTTACCCTGACGGCACGCCCGGCCATTTTTATCTTTTCAACGGCACGAACGGCGATCCCGTCTGGAACTATGAAACTTCGAATATGAACTGGCCGATGTTTATCGACGCATTTGGCGACGGCATAATCGCCGGCAGCGACCAGGGTAACGTTTACTATTTCACGCCGGAGTAAAGAGTCGGCATTCGCCGTCAACAGATTAATGTCGATTATTCTTCCTACGAAGGCTGGAAGGTAAAAGGCAAGGTCGAGACAGTAATTCAACGCGGCCGAGTCATTATCGAAAACGGCGAGCACACCGGCAAGCAAGGCGACGGGCATTTTCTCAAACGCGGCGAATGTGTCAAGATTTAGTTTAGAAGTGGAGGTAAAAATGAAAAGATCGATATTGGTAAACATCAGCATTGTTGCATTTATACTCGCGGCGGGTACGTCTTCGATATTCGCAAAACCGGTTACTAATGAAGAACGGAAGGCGGTGGTCAAGTATTTAAAGCATACAAAAAAGCTATTTATGGATTCTGTAAAGGGACTAAGCGAAGAGCAGCTGAAATGGAAACCGGCGCCGGACAAATGGTCGGTTTTTGAAGTTTCGGAACACATAACCCTGGCAGAAACTTTCCTTTTTGATCTGATCT
>JBOGOW010000174.1:0-7648 GCA_050748285.1 Pyrinomonadaceae bacterium | reverse complement strand
TTTTTTGTAATCGATATACAGCTTGCGGAGCGGCATTTCGCGTCCGTCGTTGAAAACGATGTCGGCGTCGAGCGCGAGAAACCAAATGGTCATATCGCCGATCGGCGAGGCATTGACAAAATTTCCTGCGAGCGTCGCCATGTTGCGTATCGGCGTTGATGAAACAAGTTTTAGGTGTTTGTAAAGATCGGGGAAGATCGACTGCATCATGTGCGATTCAAGCAGGTCAGTTACAGTCGCCGACGCGCCGATTTCGATAAATTCGCCCGTATCGCGGACGCCGCGAAGACCGTCGTCGAAAAATAGATGAGCGGAGTTTTCATCGACGATCGCATCCGGTTTCTGAACGTAAACATCAGTGCCGCCGGAAACAAAAGTCAGAACCTCAGATGGCAGCGGCTGTGCGGACACCGCGTGTCGGGAAGGAATTTCCGAAAGGCGGCTTTGAATACCACGGAAGTATTCGGGAACAATACGGTCGTCGATAACCGCAGTTAAACCACCTGCTGCCGCAGGCAGTATTGACAGTGTTGTTGCTGCCCGTTCAATCGATTTGTAACCGGTGCAGCGGCATATGTTGCCGTCGATGGCGGAGATGGCCATCTCAGCAGCGGAGCCCTTACTTACGTGCGGGCTACTGACACGTGAGCGACCAGCAGCATCCAAGCAAAAACCGGTCAGCGACATTACGAAACCGACGGTGCAAAAGCCGCATTGCGTGCCACTTTCATCGACCATCGCCTGCTGAACCGGTGTGAGACTTCCATCTTCCGGATTGATACCTTCGATCGTTACGATGTGCTTTCCGGCGGCGTTTGCTAGCGGCATCAGGCAAGAGGTCATCGTCCGATATTTCACATCCTCGCCGATTAGCTCGCCGACTAAAATTGTACATGCACCGCAATCGCCCTCGCGGCAGCCGATCTTTGTGCCTTTTAAATTTCGCCGATAGCGGACGAAATCGAGCACCGTCATGCCCGCCGGCAAGTCGGTGGAAATATCTTGATTGTTAAGAATGAACTCGATCATCAGTGAAACTAACCGCTAAATACGCTAAAGACGCTAAAAAATAGCTGAGAACTGAAATATCCTGCTCAAATTGAGTCCCAAAAATTTTGCGTTTTTTGCGTCTTTCGCTGTTCTAAATCCTAAAATTTCCTAATTAGAATTACGCCTGCAGTTATCAACAAAATGCCGCCGATTCGAGCAATGCTGGTTTCTTTTACAGGCACGCCGAGAAATCCAAAATGGTCGATGATGAGGGTTACTATCATCTGTCCGGCAATTACCACGCTGAAAGTCATTGCAACGCCGAGACGCGGCACGAGCGTAACTGTTGCCGCGACGAAAAAAGCGCCGAGGAAACCGCCGGCCCAAGCTATCACCGGTGCTTCGCGAACACTGGCAAGATTAGAAAGTCGAATGCCCGTCAGCGCAACATAAGCAAGTAACGCGACCGTACCGACGGCGAACGAGATTAGTGCCGCAAGGACAGGGCTATCGACAAACGACGCCATCTTATTGTTCGTAGCGGCCTGTGTCGGCATCATAGCACCGGCGAGCAAGGCGATCAGCAAATAAAGGTATGTATTTGACATTCGGTTTTACAGGCAGAAACCCGAGTGTAAACGAGCGTGCTATTACTCGAATCGGGGCACGCTCGTTTACACTCGCGTTTCTTCCCGCGAATCAGTACTCGATCTTGTCCGGTTTCGCGATCCAATTCGCAAATACTTTCAGGCCAACGTCGCGGAGCAGGATCGACATCGGTACTTTGCGATTTTCAAGATCTTGACTGCAAAGCTCGTCGTAAATAAATGCGTCGTCAAAGCCGGCTTCGGCGGCGTCGTTTCGATCGCATGCAATAAAAATTCGTTCCGGCCTTGCCCAATATATCGCACCGAGACACATCGGACATGGTTCGCAGGAAGTATAAACAACACAGCCTTCAAGCTGAAACGATTTGAGATTTTTGCAGGCGTCGCGAATAGCAACGACCTCGGCGTGGGCTGTTGGGTCATTGGTCGATGTTACCTGATTGACGCCTTCACCGACTATTTTACCGTCGCGTGCGATCACGCAGCCGAATGGCCCGCCGGCATTCGAATCCACGCCCTGCTGCGCCAGTTCGATCGCACGGAGCATAAATCGATTGTCGTCGTCGGTCATCAAATATTCTTGTCTTTCAACTTGATCTCAAAGAGCCGCCGCCAAAGTTTCCCGGTAACAAAAAGCCGGTCGTTGGCTTCGTCATAAGCGATACCGTTGAGCACATCCGCCTTCGGATTCTGCCTCTGCTCTTCGTCCATCATCGGCGTCAGGTCAATGCGTCCGAGCAGTTTACCGTTTGCAGGATCGATCCTCATGACGACGCCGGTCTGCCAAACATTCGCCCAAATTTCGCCCTTGACCCATTCGAGTTCGTTCAGCATCAATACCGGCTGGCCTTTTTCATCATTCACGACGATCGTTCGTTTTAGCTCGAACGTCTCGGGGTCAAGTACGCGGATCACATGCGTGCCGTCGCTCATATAAAGCAGCGAACCGTCGTCGGTCAATCCCCAGCCTTCGCCGGAATAACGAAATTCCTTTTGAGGCTTAAAATCAGTGAGATTGTAAACAAATGCCGTCCGCTCTTTCCAGGTTAATTGGTATATTCTATCGTTAAAAATCGTAATGCCTTCACCGAAGTAATCAGGCCCAATTTCGTGCTTTTGAACGACCTTGCCGGTTTCGAGTTCGACCTTGCGGATCGACGAAGTGAACGCCTCATCACCCTTGCCGCCGGTGCCTTCGTAAAGATAACCGTTGCGAAAAACGAGGCCTTGCGTAAACGCTCCTGGATCGTGCGGATAGGTTTTTGCAATATCGTAACCGTAGAGCGGAACTGCCGTTTTCGATTTTGTCGGCTTAGCTACACCATTTGCAGTTGACGGCGAGGTGCCGCAACTCGACGCGACGACTAAAAGTGCCAAAACAATAAATTTCATAGTGTCTTATCGCTTTAATGCCGTTTCAATAGCGGCTCTGAATTTTTCTGCAGAGAGACGATAAATTTTCACGCCGTTTACGAAGATCGTCGGAGTGCCGTTGACCCCAAGTGCATCGCCGTCGGCCATGTCTTTTCTGACTTCGCTTGCGACAGCTTCGCTTTTTAAATCGCTTTCGAACTTTGCGACGTTCATCCCAAGCTCACCGGCGTATTTCTTTAACGATTCGAGAACGAGTGCATCTTGATTACGATACATCAAATCGACCATCTCGAAAAACTTGCCTTGATTCTTTGCCGCGTTTCCAGCCAAAGCCGCGAGAAATCCATTCTCGTGAACCTGCATCAGCGGAAAATCGCGATACACAATGCGGACATCGCTTCCAAACTCAGAAATGACCCGTTTCAGCACCGGACTGACGGCCGCGCACGCGGAACATTGGAAATCGACAAACGCAATGACGGTAACTTTTGCATTCGCATTTCCGATATAAGGATCGTCGTCCGCCGATACATTCAGCACAAGCGGTGCGGGCGAATGCAGCAAAACTTTCACGTCATATTTTCTGAAAAGTCGGGTCTTCAACGCCGTTTCGAACTCGATGCGTTCCTTTTCGGAATAATCCTTCAGCTTGTTCGTTACCTCGCGCGCGATCAAAGAGCCTGCATCGATATTCTCCGACTTCGCTTCGGCTTCAATCAACGAATTTAGTATCGCATCTTCAAGATCGGCAAGGATCTGTTCATTTAGATTTGCGCGAAAATCGTAAAGCTCGATCTTGTTTTTCGTCTCGAATTCGCCCGCGGTTACCGGTTTCGCATTTACGGTCGCTAATACGTCGGCCGGTTTCAGTTGGGCAGCATTCACGTCTTTTCCGGCGGTAAATTTATACTTTGTTTTTAGGGAAACAAAAAATTCGCCGATCGCTTTTTCATCGTCTTCGCGACGCAGATAACTGACGATCTGCGGTTTCACCTCATCGATGCTGCGATTGCCGATCGTCTGCCGGTTTGCTTCATAAACAGCTTTAATGCGCTCATTTGTTGGCTCGCCCAATTTCGCCGTTATCTCTTTCTCAATTGCCTGAGTTGTCGTTTTGCGCGCCGCCGCTTCAAAGCCGACCAGCATTTCGAAGATCATTCTATCGAAGATGCGTTTTCGGTTCTGAGCAATTAGCGTCGGCATTTGCGAATAAAGCTGCTGCCCTTCGGTCGAAAGATCGGACGAGCGAAACGTCAAACCCTTCGCCGTCGCCAGAACATCACCTGTTGGCTGTTGAGCGAGAGAAACGGAAACCACAAAAAGGTTCAATAAACAGAGAATGAAAAACGTGCGACTCATAAACTTTGAAAATATTAGCTAAAAACTTTGATGCGTGGATTGCTCCAGTCGTTAGTATGGTATCGAATAAAGCTGGATTGCCGCGCGGTCGAAACCGCGTTACACTGCGATTTCGTGCTCTGCCACGGCGGTTTCTAAATTATCTTATCGCATTTCAACCGAAATTAGATTGTCGCAAACGGGCAGACATATTTCGGGTGTTTCGAAATATTTCACGAAAACTGATATTTTAGAAGTTATGACCGAAGCAAAAGTTAAGAAAGTAAAGCCGGATATCCGTGCGATAACGCGGCTTGTGCCGCCGAGCGGGAATCTGGTTCAGGGGCAATCGGAATTGCCGATCGATCCGCAATTGGCTGCCGAAGCAGCGGCAATAATAGCTGCAAGTCAGAACCATTACGGCGGCAGCGAGGGCAATGCAACCCTGCGAAAGGCGGTCGCCGAAAAGATCGCGAAGTATAACGGCATTGAGATCGATGTTGATGCTCGCCCTTTTGAATTGATGATAACCAACGGCGGCACGGGCGCGTTGATCGGCATTGCGCAGTCGTATTTGCGCGGCAAATCGGCGTTGGTTTTCGAGCCATATTATCCGTATCACCGCCGCATTCTTGAAGAATTCGGCGCTAAAAATGAAGCATTCGAACTGGATGAAAATCTGGCGTTTGAAAAGGACGCGTTGTTTTCAAAATGCAAAGAGTTAAAAGATCGAAAAGAATATCCGCTCGCGGCGATCATAGTTTGCACGCCTTCGAACCCAACAGGCAAAGTGATGTCGCAGACCGAGCTTGAAGCCGTCGCCGATGTCGCAAAAGAACTCGATCTACTGGTCATTTCGGACGAAGTTTACGAGCACTACGTTACCGGCGAAAATCCGCATACACCTATCGCAACTTTGCCCGATATGCGCGAGCGGACGATCACCGTAAATTCATTTTCGAAATCCTGGAACATCTCCGGCTGGCGTTTGGGTTATGCTTTTGGCAAAGGCGAGTTGATCGCACCGCTAAATAATGCCGCAAACGTGATCTACGTTTGTCCCGCGACGCCGCTGCAAGCCGCGCTTGCGAAGACCTTGATGTCAGATGGTGAATATTACTCAAAGCTGCGAGACAAATTCGATGCGAAGCGACGCAGCTTTAACGAAGGTTTGACCGAACTCGGATTCGACATCTACGATTCCGGTTCCGCATTCTACATCTGGGCACGGATTCCCGAAAAATACAACGACGCCATCGCATTCAACGAGATGTTGATGCGCGAGTGCGGCGTCGGCATGACGCCCGGCAGTGCGTTCGCCGACAGCGACCGTTGGGACGGCCACGTCCGAATCTGCATCGCCCGCGAAAATCACATTCTCGACGGTGCGATGGAAAAGCTGCGTTTGGTTTTGAGTTAAAAAGGGCTTATCAGCGGAATTTTCTGCCGGCCGTTTTTACGGTAAATGAGGAAATCGCTGTCTGTCGTAAATACGGTTGAATTTTCTATCTTTTCGCTCATCCTCACCAGACACGCGTCAGCGAGCGACATCGGCACGTCTGAGTATTTTCTTAACAGTGACCTGATATCTATTACTTCTGGCGACAAAGAAAAATCAACCGCCAACGTGCCCGTTTCAATAAGTTGAAGAAGGTTGTCTTTACCGTTTTTGAGTTTTCGCAGTAGGAAGCTCGCCTCAGCTATCACTGGTTCGCAGGTTAGGAAAGGAACTTGAATTATTTTTGCCTGCGTTTCAACCCAATCTTTCCACTGGTCATCCTTGTGCAGCAGTCCTACAATTGCCCCCGTGTCGGCGATTATGCGGCTGTTCATTTTCTGTAAAGTCACTTGCGGAGCTTTAGAGCTTCCCGTTCACCTTCTTTAGTACCAAAGCCTTTCATATACTTCTTATTGGTGGAAAGGTCGCTCGGCCCGCCGCTCACTGATCCAACCAAGTGCGGAGCAATGTCGAATATTGTCTTAAAAGGCTTCATATTAACCGAGTCGATCGAGCCATTGATTTCAGGCCTGCCGTTTTTTCGAATACGGACAGGTTCCAAATCTTTTCGCAAGATCATATAAACATTCGAAAACTTGCGTGCTTTAAGTTTCCCCTGTTCGATGAGCGCGATGACGCGCCGCCGGCTGACGCCGAGAATTTCGCTCGCTTGTTTTGTAGTAAGCGGTTCCATAACTATTCCTCAGAGTGAATAGTAAACGATTTTGAAAAACTATTCAAACGAATGTACACTTTCTATCATTTTTACTTCCCTTTATTCGGGAAAATCACTAATTCATTTGCTTTGTCGCCCTGAATTCTCGATGGTTCAATTAAGAATCCGAGTGGTATGTTGAATTAGCATGGCTGGTTTTTTGTTGTAATATAATCGTATGAGTCTGGCAATTGAACGGATAACCATCAATCCGAAACAGTGCGGCGGGCGTCCGTGCATTCGCGGCATGCGTATTCGCGTTAGCGACGTATTGGATCTTTTCGCATCCGGGCTTTCTTCGGAACAGATTCTGGAAGAGTTGCCTGATCTTGAGGCAGAGGATATTAAAGCCGCTTTGCAGTATGCTTCGCGGAAATTTGATCATCCTGTATTGCCGATAGCCGCATGAAATTCTGGATCGACGCACAACTTTCGCCCGCGATCGCAAAATGGATCTCAGATGAATTTGAATTTGAAGCTGTGGCTATTCGTGAAGTTGGGTTGCGCGATGCGGAGGATTTGGAAATATTCAATGCCGCGAAACTTCAAGATGTTGTTGTAATAACTAAAGATCGGGATTTTGTTCAGCTTCTCGACCGATTTGGTCCGCCGCCGCAGATCATTTGGTTGACCTGCGGCAATACTTCAAACGCGCGTTTGCGTCAGATATTAGCGGAGTCATTGCGAAACGCTATACAGTTGCTCGACACAGGCGAACAACTTGTGGAGATTAGCTCGCCGAATTAGTTGATTTTCAGAGGAAATATGAAACGATTTTTGGTTATATTTTTGCATTTTTCATTGCTCACTACTACAACCAGCGTTCTTGCCGACGACGGGATGTGGACGTTTGACAATCCGCCGCTGCAGCAGTGGAAGAAGAAATATAATTTCGAGCCGTCGAAGGAATGGCTTGAGAAGGTGCGGCTTGCGTCGGTGAAATTTCCGGGTGCTTCCGGCGCGTTTGTTTCGCCTAATGGTTTGATCGCAACCAATAATCACGTTGCGTCGGGGATTATCGCAAAACTTTCGACCAAAGACCGCGACTTACAGAAGACCGGATTTTATGCGAAAACACAGGCTGATGAATTGAAAGCGCAGGACACCGAGATAACGGTGTTGCAG
>JBOGOW010000173.1:0-7659 GCA_050748285.1 Pyrinomonadaceae bacterium | reverse complement strand
ATTCAGGACTGGGGTGAAGAATGAAGCGAGGGGACGTCTATTGGATCAAATTCAAACAACCTGAAAAGCGACGACCTGCCTTAATTATTACTCGAGATTCTGCAATTCCGCTTCTCAATCGCTTGACGGTCATTCCTATCACGTCAACGCTCCGCGATACTCCGTCAACAGTCTGGTTGGACGAAACCGACGGAATTCCGAATGCGTGTCTGATTAACATTGATCACATACAAACGGTGTCAAAAGAAAAGATCGACGCCTATTTGACTCATATCGAAGGCGGCAAGTTGGAAGAGGTCTTTGACGCGATCAAGTTTGCATTTGGATTTGAAGATTAAGTGGCGAAAAAAGATTACTACCAAATTCTGGGCGTCAAGAAAGACGCCAAAGCGGACGAGATAAAAAAATCGTACCGGCGGTTGGCGCGCAAATTTCATCCGGACGTAAACCCGAACGACAAGACGGCCGAGGATAAATTCAAAGAAGTTCAGGAAGCTTACGACGTGCTTTCGGATGACAAGAAGCGGAAGGTTTTCGACAAATTCGGTTATTACAACGACAACCTTGATCCGAATTCACCGTTTACTTCCGGTGCGGCTTCAGGTGCGGGCGCTCCGGGTTTTGATTTTTCGGGATTCGATTTTTCGACAGGGCCGACGGCCGGCGGCAGCAGTTCGAGTTTTCGAGATATATTTTCCGACCTGTTTGGCGGCGGTGCTGCTGCGGGAGCGCGACCTGCGCCTGAGCCTCCGCGCGCGATGCCAAAACGCGGGCGCGATATCGAAATTCCGCTTGCATTAAGTTTTGAAGAGGCATTTACCGGTCTTACGACCAACATCACCGTGAACCGCAGTGAGCAGTGCTCGCGGTGCAACGGCGCGGGCGACACGGGCGGGCCGGTGGTGCAGTGTTCGACGTGCAAGGGCACGGGACAGGTGATGAAAGCGGGCGGGCGTTTGCAATTTACACAGGAATGCGCCGATTGCGGCGGTACGGGCCGAAGGCGGACACCGTGTTCACTCTGCCACGGTAAAGGCGTAACGCCTAAGACCGAGCAGGTAAAGATCAAGATACCCGCCGGCGTCGATACCGGTTCGCGTGTTCGTGTTCCGAAAAAAGGCCACGGCGGAAGGCTCGGCGCCGAGCCGGGCGATCTTTTCATTTTGACCAATGTCGGCAAGCATCCGTTTTTGACACGAAAGGGCGACAACGTCTATGTAACCGCACCGATCAGCGTGCCCGAAGCAGCGTTGGGCGCAAAGATCGAGGTGCCGACCGTCGAAGGGAAAGCTCAATTAAAAATTCCTGCCGGAACCGAAAGCGGACAAAAGTTTCGACTCCGTGAACGCGGATTTCCGTCATTAAGAAATCCAAAACTTCGCGGCGACCAGTTCGTCGAAGTAAAGATCGCACTGCCGCGCGTTATTTCGGAAGAAACGAAAGAAGTTTTGCGGCAATTTGAGAAACTAAATGCCGAGAATCCGAGAAAGGTAATGGGGCTGGAGTAATGAGACTGTCTGAAATAAGGAATGAGGAGAAGATTTATCCACTAAATCACACAAAATAACACGAACTTAATCGAACTTTGATGTTTTTGGTGTAATTTCGTGTGATTTGGTGGTTAAAAATTATTCCTCAACAACTTTCCGGACAGCCTCAAGAATTAATCAACCGCCCGCTAAAGCGGGAACTCCAAACACAGAATGAAAAAGCGTGTCAAAACATATACGATCAGCGCTGTTGCGGAATTGTATGACATCCATCCGCAGACGCTGCGGTTGTACGAACGCGAAGGGCTGCTCAAGCCGTCGCGGTCGGACGGCAACACGCGCCTTTTCGAAGACAGCGACCTCGAACGCCTCGAAATTATTCTCTCCTTAACACGCGATCTTGGCGTAAATCTTGCCGGTGTCGAGATCATCCTGAATATGCGCGAAAAAATGGATGCGATGCAGCGTGAGTTTGAACGCTTTTTCGATTACATCCGAAATCATGCCAACGAAATCCCGGGCGCGGGCGATAAAGGAACTTCCGACGCACTGATTCCGGTTTCGCGCGTGCGGCGAACTCACATTCAGCAGATCATCATCGATGACGAATAGTGAAACCGCTCGATGGTAGTGGGTCGGTTTGAGCTATCGACCACCAATAAAATTTAAATTTTTGCCGTATTCTCTGTGACCTCTGTGAAAATCTTTGTGAACTCCGTGTTTAACCCGGATTACGCACTAGAACGAGGTTTTTCAGCGGAAATCCGGCTGTAGGCTCTAAGCTGGCAGCTCTTAGCTCTCTTTTAACCAGCGATTCGATAGGCTGACGCCAAAATGTTTTCTACCCGCGTAATCCGTGTTTAACCCTAATGTGGTTTTTTCGGCGGAAATCCGGCTGTAGGCTCTAAGCTGGCAGCTCTTAGCTCTCTTTTAAATAGCGATTCGATAGGCTGACGCCAAAATGTTTTCTACCCGCGTAATCCGTGTCTAAATCTTCTTTTCTCACTGAGTACAAAAAGCCAAAGGACACCGAGTTTTTGATACAGACCCGATGCCCGCCCGATTTTTTACTTTACAATCCCGCCCGATTGAGTCAAAATAACGCATTCTTTCCGACTTTGATTTTTTTTCAGGAGTGCTCACAAGATGTTTTCTCGAAGTAGATTTGCGCTATCGTTGTTGTTCGTTTTGATCTGTTCGTTCGTCGTCTTTTCTCAAGACCTCGACGACGTAACCATAGCCGGCCGAATTGCGGATTCCAATGGCTTGCCGATCGTCGGCGCCACTGTTATCGCAACCGAAACCGGCTCGGGCGCCGAACGCACCGTTACCACAAATAACGAAGGCCGTTACCGTTTTATCGAGCTAAAGCCCGGCACCTATAAGGTCAAGGCCTCGGCCAACGGCTTCGGCGCCAAAGAGCGGATCGACATCGCAACCATCTCCGGCCAAAACCTCCAACTCGACCTAACCCTAAACCCCGCCGACGTCCAAGCCGAAGCCACCGTTACCGTAACCGAAGACGACGCCCCCGTTGTTGATATAACCCGCACAATCGTCGGGGGAACCATTACTCAGCGTGAGCTCGAAGAATTGCCGAATGTGAATCGATCACCGCTCGATTTTGTCTTAACCTTGGGTGGCGTTACCGAAGAGCCGCTTTCGACGAGAGATGCTGCCGAAGACAGGGCTTTTGGTACTAACACGAACAACGATCCGCGTTCTACGCCGCTCGAATCTGGAATTTTCTCTCTTAGCGGCGGAGCCGCTTATTCCAACAATATAACGATCGACGGCCTCGATAATAACGATGACAGGCTTGCGCAAGAGCGCTTTCAGCCATCAATTGACGCAATCGCAGAGGTTCAAGTTATCACCAACCAATTTTCCGCCGAATACGGTCGTGCATCCGGCGGTCGCGTGAATATCCGCACTCGCGGCGGTTCAAAAAAATTTCGCGGCCGAGCCTATTTGGCGTATCGGAACAGCAATTTCAACGCCAATACATACAACAATAATCGACGCGGATTATCTAGGCTTCCGTTTACCGATTACAACCCAAGCTTTACATATAGTGGGCCTATCCCGCTTGGTTATTTCAAAAACAAGACCTTTTTCTTTTCTTCTTACGAATACGATAATTTCCAAGATACGACACTGATAGATACGATTGTTCCGGTCGGTTCTAACCCGAGCGTAACGCTGCCCTCGCCAAACGGCGGGCCTGAGCGATTGGAAGACACCCGAAACTTTCCGGTACCGGCGTCATTTAGTCCGGCATTGGTTGCCCCTTATGTAAATGTTGTTGGAACCCCTTCGATAAAGAACTTTTTTACCCAGCGCTTGGACCATAATTTTGCCAACGCCCACAATGTTACTTTTAATTTCGAGATCGGCAAGAATCGAAGCAGGCGGCAGTTCAGGACGGCAACTAACCGGCTTGAAGAGGCGCTTCTTGGCCCGACCCGTGAGACAACTGCCTATAAGTTCACCGACAACTATGTATTTAGTTCCAAGGTAGTTAATCAATTTCGATTTCAATATTCGATATTTGAACCGAGCTTCGCCTCGAATAACATAACCGATCCGGTAGTATTGATAAGCCTTAACGATAGTCTTTCCATTCCGGCAAACGACCGGCGGAACGGAACCTTGACGGCCGGAAATTCTACGTTTCTCGCAAATAATTTCCCAGATCGCAGGCAAGAGAAGCGTTATCAATTTCAGGAATCCCTGAACATCATTGCTGGAGAGCACACAATAAAAATCGGGGCGGATTTGCAGGCCATCAGATCAAAATTCTCTGATTTGAGCGATGCGACCGGCACTTTCAATTTCGCAAACGTTCGTGCCTTTCTGGATAACAGGGTTTCACAGTATCGCTTTAACTTTGGTCGAAATGCCGATCAGAAGAACACATATTTCGGCATTTTTATTCAAGACGAATGGCGTTTTCGACCGAATGTTACATTTAGCGGCGGAATTAGATATGAGAGTGAAACTATTTTGAAAGATACAAACAACTTTGGCCCCCGCCTTGCAGTAGCTTTTTCGCCATTTAAGGACAGCAAAGGCGTAATTCGTATCGGCGCAGGCATTTTTTACAACCGCGTTTTGCTGCGAACCTTTGACGACTCGACATTGACCGAGTCGCGGTTAAATTACAATACCAGTGCCTCCACCCTAAGCGGTCCGACTTCCTTTAATACAGATACGTGTTATGTTGTTGGAACAGCGGACTACGACAGACCGCGATGCATTGTTTTGAGGGCAATTCAGTTCCCCGTTTTGCCCACCTTAGAACAGCTCCGTCAGATCGAATCGACTTTACCTGCCGGTCAAACAGGCTTCACAAATGCGTCTAACAGTTTGCGTGTGCTTGACCCAACCCTGAAGATTCCCGAAAGTTATCAATTCAATGCTGGCTTTGAGAGAGATGTTGGTGGAGCCTTTGTTTTCGAGGCAAATTACACCTATAACAAAACAATTCGCCTATTTCGAGAGTTTAACGCAAACGCGTTCATCCTGCCGACGGGTTTTGTCGATTTTAATGATTATCTTGTGAATGGCAATACAAACCCGTCAATTATATTCTCAAATGGGGATCCCAACGATATAACGTCGGGGGTCGTAACCAGTGGCGGCATAACCCGCGTAAATTTAGCCAATAGAAACACTTCCGCAGCAGCAGGCGCACCGATAGGTATTGCTAGAGCGCAATTGTTAGCTCAAGTCGGAAGAAGGCTTAACAATGGCGTTGCCGACAATATAGATCAGGTTGCGTCGATCGGCAACAGTTTGTACAACGGTCTCATTTTTGAATTGCGCAGGCGTTTTCGGCAATTCGGCGGAGACTTTAGCGGTTCGTTCCGATTGGCTTATACACTTTCCAAATTGATCGATGACGGACTAAACAATACGACAAATCCGCAATCGTTTAGCGATTTCGTTTCCGAACGCTCGCGAAGTGTTCAAGACCGCCGACACCGCCTTGCGTTATCCGGCAGTTTCCAGTTACCAAAGTATTTAGGGCGCCTAAATATATCTCCGATAATTCGATTGGGCTCAAGCTCTCCATTCAATCTCGGAAATGGCGGTGTTGACAGAAATCTCGACGATAACAGCAACGACCGACCAAATTTTACCGGTAATGTGGCCGATATCCGACACCGTGAACCGGGCGACCCGTATCCGCAATCACTTGTTGACCAGCTTTCGTTTGCGCCCATCGGCAGGGCCGGGAATTTGCCGCGAAATGCCGGTCGCGGCCCAATACTTTTTATTTTTGATATGAACGTAAGCCGCGAAATTCGGTTTGGCAAGGGCCGTGAATCGCGTTTTCGGCTTCGCCCAAGCATCGAATTTGACAACATTTTGAATGCCAGAGTCTTCACTTTCGGTTCGGAATTTATTGATCTTACGCCGAATGCGGTAAATCAGGATTTTCTTATCCCGACCCGAACATTGCGTTCGCGTGCAATTCGAATGAGCATGAGATTCGATTTTTAATTGCAAGAACACGTTTCAACTAAGAATGGCTGCTCGGTTGGGCGGCCTTTTACGGTGGAAATTTTATCGTGATTGACCCATTATGTGGTATAATGCAATAGCGGATGCCGATAAGATCTTTCAATAGCAAAATCACTAAGGAAATTTTCGATGGTGTATCAACGCGGCAAACGGAGAAGCTTCTGCCGACTGAGCTCCACGAGAAGGCACGTGTGAAAATGGCTAGGGTGGCCGCCGCTTCGACGTTGAACGATCTAATATCGCTGCGCGGCAACCGTTTTGAAAAGTTAAGGGGCGACATGGCCGGCCAGTTCAGCATTCGAATAAATGATCAATATCGGATATGTTTTCGATGGGAAAATAACGATGCTTACGATGTTGAGATTGTCGATTATCATTGAGGAGTTGCTATAAATATGAAATCAGAAGAACATATTCCGCACGTGCATCCGGGTAAAGTATTGCAGGACGAACTAGACGAGATCGGAGTGACTCAGACCGCCTTGGCCGGGCATATCGGTGTCCTCCCAAAAACGGTCAACGAGATTTGCCGCGGAAAGCGCGGAATTAGCGCGGAAATGGCGATTTTGCTCTCACAGGCGTTGGGTGCAAGCCCGACGTTTTGGATGAACCTGCAATCAAACTGGGAACTAAGCGAGGCCAGCGGAAATCGATATAAACAATTGGAGTTGATCGCGGCATAGAGCGTAGTCAACAGTTAAAATTGATGACTACGCGGGTGGTTTTGTGATATTTTAAAGTGTTGAACATTTTTGTTCACAGTTTGCCATGAATGCTGTTCTTGAAAAACCCGCGGTTCCGATGTCGGAGGTTTCGATCGAATCGGTGCTGCTCGACGCCGATCTTTTCGTAAAATATCGTTCGCCGGAAAAAGCTTATACGCTTTTGCGCGAATCGATTGAACGTTCGCCGCGGTCGATCGATCTGCGTGAAAAGCTGCGCGATATTTGCATCAAGCAAAAGAATTTGAACGAGGCGGCGAAACAATGTCTTGCGCTCGTAACGCTCTATATCGGCCGCGAGGATTTCGATCTTGCTTACGATCGGCTGCAGGAGGCGAAACTGCTCGATCCGCGCATTTCCGTCGCTCCGGGATTGGAAGCGATCCGTCGTGCTCGCCGGCCCGATTTCGCCATTAACCGCGACCGTTCGCCGCAAAAGGTGCGCACCGATGTTACGCTTGCCGGTCATCTCGGTTACGTGAGTATTTTCGATGCGGTGCAGGTGATAGAAAACGCAAAAATGACTGGCTTACTCGTTTTGAAATCGGATAGAAATCTCGCTTCGGTCGCGTTTAACGATGGCCGCATCGTTGATTCCGAATGCAACGGACGCAACGGCACGATCGCGTTCAAGGACATTATCGAAATGAACAGCGGCACGTTCGAATTTTCGACCGCCGAGAACGAATTTCCGGTCGTGATCAACGTAACAAGCAACACAAATTTTCTACTCGATGTGCTGACCGAACTCGACAACGAACGAGCCGAAAAGCAGGGCCTGCGCGACGGCGGCGGCTTATAAAACCAAACGCAGATCAATCGCCACAAAAGGCACAAAATACGCAAAATGAAGAGTATATCTTTTGCGTATTTTGTGCCTTTTGTGGCTAATTTCACCTTGTAAAACATTTGACTTA
>JBOGOW010000172.1:0-7764 GCA_050748285.1 Pyrinomonadaceae bacterium | reverse complement strand
ACACTAACCCGTCAAAACCGAATACTGTTGCACCGATCGCAGACGTATTGCTTGCTTTGGATAAACAAGCGAACGAAGCCTTCATCAAAGGTGACGGGAAATTCTTTGAAGGCTTTCTCAGCGATAAGTTCGTAATGAGCGGGGGCGAAGTTCGCCTCAGCAAGACTGAGACCATCAAGATGATCAATGAGGTCAAATGTTCGGTCAAAGAGGGCTGGACGTTGACCGAGCCGCAGATGACAATGATCGACAATGACGCTTATGTCCTGAGCTATAGGTCAAGTATGGAAGGCAGCTGCATAGCGGATGGCGAAACCGCAAAAATGCCAAGCCCGGTTCGAGCCGCAACTATTTATGTCCGTAACGGCGAAAAGTGGCAAGCCGCTTTTCATGGCGAAAACCTGATCGTCGATCCAACAGCTCCGACGGCAGCCGTCAAAGTGGCGAAGAAAGAGATGCCAAAGAAAGAAAAGACGATGAAAGGCGAAAAGGCGTCTGCCCAAACGACTGCGCATCACATCACTGTTGCGCTGATGTCGGCTGAAAGATCTGTCTGGGAAGCGTGGAAGAATAAAGACGCCAAAAAGATCGAAGACATAACGGCAGGGGAAATTTCATTCGTCAATATATTCGGCACCTATTTCGCAAGCAAGGCCGAGGCGATAAAAGACTGGACGGGAGCTACCTGCGACGTCAAGAGTTTTGCTCTGACGGACGGCGTCGGAACGTCCGTTTCGCCGACGGTCGGCATCTTGACATTGACGGGTACGGCAGACGGCAAATGCGGCGGCTCGGACATCAGCGGACAAAAGATTTATGTCAACTCCGTATATGTAAAGGATGGCAACAGTTGGAAGTGGGCGTTCGGCTTCAATTCGCCCGCGATGTGATCGATTCGACTTTCGAAATCAAACAATGTGCTGGAATGGAATCGCTCCGGCATTTTTGCGTCTGCTTGACAATCCGATCGTATCAAGAACACAATTATCCAACTCAAGCTCACAAGATAATATTCGTGGGGATTTTTTGAATCCGTAATCTTGTCGCTTTTCTTGAATTCAAACATTTTATTTAGGAGAAAAAAATATGCAGATGATCAAGTATTTATTTATTCTGGCGCTTGCGGCCATTGCTTTAACAGGCTGCGGTGCACCTGCCGGGAATGCTCCGGCTAACGCCAACGGCTCTAATTCAAACGCCGCCAAACCGACCGCGGCCGTGCCGACGAAAGACGCTTTGATGACGCTCGAAAAAAGCGCATACGAAGCATGGAAAACAAAGGACGCAAAATTCTGGGACACGTTTCTTAGCGGTAACTTCGTCGGTTACGGCTCAACCGGCCGAATGGATCGGGCCGCGGCAATGAAGGAATATTCGGGTGCCGATTGCGACGTAAAGAGCTATGAATTGTCTGACGATCAGATGACACCGCTTGGAGCCGATGCAGCGATTATCACTTATAAAGCAACTGTCGATGGCACCTGCGGGGGACAAAAACTTCCTGCGGCAACATGGGCAGCTGGCATCTATGTTCGTGATGGCGACAAATGGAAAGGAGCGTTTCACGCTGAAACACCCGTTGTCGATCCGAAGGCTCCGGCAAAACCCGTAGCGGCGGCAAAGAAAGACGACGCAAAAATGGAAGACGCCAAACCGGACGCTGCGACCGACGCTCTTTTGACTCACGAAAAGAAGCTCTGGGAAGCATGGAAGACAAAGGACGCAAAACCATTGGAGGAAGCATTCGGAAAGGATTTCTTCTGGCTCGCCGGCAATGGCCGTTCCGATAGAGCCGCGACCATCAAAATGTGGACGGCTGATAATAAATGCGAAGTCAAAAGCTACACCCTTTCTGATGCGAAATCTGTCGCGATCACAAATAATGTTTCACTCCTGACCTATAAAGGCGCAGGTGACGGAACCTGCGACGGCAAGCCGATCACAACCGATTGGTATGCCGCAGTCAATACAAAAGAAGGCGAAAATTGGAAAAGCTCGTTCGGAATGAGCGTTTCTCAGTAGTTCGCCAGGTCATTTTACCTTAAATCAAAACAGGCCGTAGCGCTCTTGCTCCGGCCACTTTAATTGGCCCGAATCCTTCTAAACACTGAGAATTCCACATTTGGCTTGACTTCATCTGCTAATCGCGTTAAGAATTAACGCGAATACGACAATGAACGGACCTCTCGAAACGCATTTGTGTCGAAGACCCGAATGTTCGTGTTTCTTGGATTCGAATTATCTTAATTAGGAGACAATTTATGATGAACATATTGAAATTCACGCTTATGGCTGTGGCGGCGATCACAATTGCTGCCTGCGGTGCTCCCGCCGGCAACGCACCGGCAGGCAATGCAAACGCGAACGCCAACGCAAATGCAGCGAAACCGACGGCCGCCGCCCCGACCACGGACGCACTTATGGCGATCGAAAAAACCGGTTGGGACGCATGGAAGAACAGGGATGGCAACGCTATTGGAGCGATCACTTCGGATAGATACGTCGGTTTTGCTGCGACGGGCCGACAAGACAAGGCGGCCTCGATGAAATCCATATCGGCACAGAACTGCAAGATCAATAGCTATTCGTTCTCTGATGAGCAAATGAACATGATCGGTGCCGACGTAGCGGTGCTCACATTCCGTGCTGCACAGGATTACACCTGCGACGGCAAGAAAGGCCCCGCCGATGTCTGGGCGTCGAGCGTCTATATCCGCGAAGGCGATAAATGGAATTCGCTGGTTTACGTCGAAAATCCGGTCATCGATCCGAAAAAACCCGTGGCAAACGTCGCAAAGAAGGGCGAGGCGAAGACCGAGGAAGCCAAGCCCGATGCATTGGCCGATACGCTGTTGGCGATCGAAAAAACCGGCTGGGAGGCATGGAAAGTACGCGACGCCAAAGGTGTGGAGTCTGTCATGGGCAAAGATTTTATGTACGTTTCGGGAAACGGACGCCGCGACCGCGCGGCTTCGTTGAAAGGCTGGTCTGACCCGAAATGCGAGGGCTTGGGCTACACGCTTTTTGATGCGAAAGCGATCCAGTTAGCGCCCGATGTCGCGTTGATCACCTACCGTGCAGATTCGACGGGAAAATGCGATGGCATTGCTATCCCGCCGACGCTCTGGGTCGCTTCATTTGATGTCAAGGAAGGCGATGCATGGAAGAATGCTTTTTATACAGACGTAAATCGTTAGACGTTGGTTAACGAGTTACTAGGGCCGGGGCCGACAAGCTCCGGTTCTTTTTTTCTCGGATGCTGACTAGGACGCAGTCCCGCGAAGGAGTCCAGATCTTTATCATAAACACACGAACCATTGAATCAGTCCAATAACACAAGATATTTCGATTCACTTGAACCGTTCCAGCGATAGCAACTTTCCATCTGTCGTAAACGAGATCGTTCCGCGTTCGCCTGTCGTCAACACGTCCGCATCGATCGCTTTCCAACGCTCGACAACTTCCTTGTGCGGATGGCCGAAGATCGAATGTCGCCCGACGGAGATTATTGCAAATTTCGGTTTGACTGCATCGACAAATTCCAGCGCCGATGACGAACGGCTGCCGTGATGCGGAACTTTTAGAACTGTCGAGCGAAGGTCGTTGCCGGAATTTGCAAGACGCATTTCAGTTTCGCGTTCGATGTCGCCGGTTAGAAGGAACGACACTTCGCCGAACGTGAGCCGCAGGACGACCGAATCGTTGTTCGCCGACATTCCCGTTTCATTTTCCAAGGGATTCAGGATTTCAAGTCGGACGCCGTCGATTTCGAAAGCGTCGCCCGCAGATATCGCTGACTGCGGCACACCAAACCGGTCGAGAACTGTGAGCAACTCGGTAAGGCCCGGATCGTTGGTGTTCATCCTGCCAAAATACGCATTTCCGATTTGGAAATTCTTTGCCACGTCCGAGAGGCCTTGAATATGGTCGGCGTCGGCGTGTGTTGCAACTATCGTATCGACGCGCGATATCCCGCGTTCCCAAAGGAATTCCGAAACAACCGCTTCGCCGATACGCGGCACGTCCGGTTCAAACATGATCTCGTCCTCCGCACCTTTTTTGTAGTTCATGCGTCCACCCGCATCGACCAGCATCGTCGTGCCGCTCGGAAATGTAATAAATGCAGCATCGCCTTGGCCAACATCAAGGAATTCAACCGTCAGTCGGCCGTCCGTTTTTGGCGAACTGTACGGATGAAACAGAATCATCGCCGCTGTAATCGCGAGTGAAGATGCGACGAGGACGAAAGCGAATTTTGAGCGAATCGAAATCCGTTCAAGCGAAAACGCATCCCAACGAAAGACCAAGATCGACGCCGCGATGACGGGAACAAAATAGAGCAGATAGATTGCCCTGAACTCGCCATCGTAGATCGGAACGCGAATACTTGCGCGGGTAGTGTCGGTCAAAACGGACGGTGCATTTATCAGAAACCAGTTCAACATCTCGGTTACGGCGACAAACGGTGCAGCAAGTACGGTGCTGACCGAACCGATCAAAACCGCCGCCACCGCTGCAATGCTTTCGACCGCCATTACAGACCCGACCCATAGATTCAAGGGAATCGATACGAGCGAGACGCGATGAAAGTAGTAAACAAGCAGAGGCAGAAGCCATATCTGTACCGATAGCGAGATCAATATGCCTTCAAAAATGAAGGTGATCATTCGACGAATGCCAAAGTCATCCAGGCGATTGAAGAATGGTGATTTGGATACACCGGCCGACCAAATCTGTCTGTCGCGTTCGATGTCCCACGCAGCTGGGTTCCAGTAAACGGTTTCGCAGAAACTTCTGAGCCAAGTTGGCACGTTCGGCGGAAACGGCACGTCTGTGGAAGGCGTCCACTTTCCGATAGCTTTCAGCTTCTCGATCATCGGAATGCCGAATCCAACGATCGCTGAAACGCTGACAAATGTAAGTTGGAACGAAGGATCGAATAGATCGCTCGGCCGCCAAACTAACAAAATAAGCGCGCATGCGCCAAGCGAATTCAAAAGAGTCGCCGTGCGATAAGAAGCGTATCCGATCATCAGAATCGTGAACATTACACACGCTCGAATTACCGGAGCATCGCCGCCGACTGCAATGCCGTAAAGCCACAAACACGAAACAACAATCAAGGCCTGGATCCGTCGATTTCTTGTAAAGCCGCGAACGATCAGCAAGATCAATCCGCCGATGAACGTGATATGCAAGCCGGAAATGACGAGCACATGAAATGTGCCGCCCTCGCGAAAAATGTCGGCCGTTCGCTTATCCAAAAAATGTTTATTGCCAAGGATCGACGCGATCAGAATTCCGGCAGTTGACGGACTAAATGTTTTGCGAAAACGTTCGATCATTGCGACTCGCTTCCGTAAAACAAATTCTAGCGGGATAAAAACAGGATCACGGCCTGTCTTTTCGACCAGCAGAGGACTTTTGATCATTCCTCTCGCGTCGATATGCTGCCGATCAAGAATTTGCTTTCGCGGTGCCACGCCCGGATTCAAATATCGATCTTCGCGTTCTAAGCGGCATGCTATCAAAACCCGATCACCAAATTTGAGATCGAGCGCGGAAACGTCAGCCCGTGAATTGTCATCAGAGATCGGAAGAAAAAGGCGTGTTATACCGGAAGCAGCACGTTCCTCACCTTTGTAGATCAGTCGGCTCGCTTTGACCGATAAAAAATAACCGTCAGGCGCTGGTTCGGGCTCATCGGAAAGGACGCCTTCGATTTCGACCGGGTCGCCCGAATTAATAATGCCTTCGTCATAAAGTCGTCTTAGTCGATCACTGGCGACGCCTTTTATTTCGTTTTGATAAGAGACCGACCCAAGGACCGAAAAAGCGATCAAGATCAGAAATGTGGCTTCGCGGCGAGCTCTAAGAATGATCGCAAGCCCACCAAATGCGACAATAATTAAGGTCGCTGTGATGTTCGAAGTGCTGAGCCAGAGAGCCGAAATAATTCCGACTGCAAAACTCGCCGCGAGCCAGAGAAGCGGATTGAGCGTAAAATTTGGCTTCGATTTTTTTTGCGGCATTCGTTGTCAATCAACGCGGATCAGATGGCTGATCTCACGAAATCGCCGGTCGCTTATTCCGCTCAGAAACAAAAGATGTTCCTTTTTACGAAACGGACCAAAGCGCGTCCGATGCTCGATGATCTCGCCCGCGAGCTTCTCGCCGATGAACGGAATTCGCATCAATTCTTCTTTGGAGGCCGTATTGATGTTGACGGTTTCGGCTGTAGATTCGGCGACTTCCGTCGGGCTTAGCTTGATGGTTTCGCTGCTTGTGCAAGCCAACATGCAGGCGCCGATCATCACAATAAGCGCAGATCTGATGACCAATTCCCCAAATTGAATTCGTGAACCCATTCGGCAAATTGAAACTCAAAATCGTGTGAAATTCAAATCAGGAAACGACCTCGACGGCGCGGGGCTTTCCGTTATCTTGGATTAGACGGCAAAGCGGCATTTCGGGGTCGTGGTAAAAGAGGCAGAGCCAATCGTTTTTGATGGCTTCGGGAATGATATGTTTTTTGAAGGCAAGTGTTTCCGTCGGAAAAAGATCGTAGCCCATTATCCACGGAGGCAGGAGGTGATGACGCGTCGGGATAAGGTCGGCAAACCCGTAAACCGTTTTGCCGCCCGTTTCGAGCCGCCACGTCTGCATCGTTTCCGAATGGCCGCGTACGGTTTGGAGTGTGAGACCGCGAACGGCTTCGTAATCATCCGCCATCAATTCAAGCTGGCCGCTGGTTTCAAGCGGCATCCAATTCTCAGCCAAATAGCTCGCCCTATCGCGCTCATGCGGCGCAACGGCATGTGCAAATTCGCTTTTAGAAACAAGATACCGAGCGTTTGGAAATTGCGGGAGAAAGTCCCCGGTTGCTACTGCTTCCGGTGCTGACTTGTACGTATTTCCTCCCGCGTGATCGAAATGGAAATGCGTGTTTACGACGATGGAAACGTCTTCGGGATGGCAGCCGGTGATCTCAAAAAGCGAGTCGGCAAACGACCGGCGTCGATCGATGCCATACATAGAGGTTTCTTTCTTGTCCCATTTTTCGCCGATGCCGGTCTCTATGAGAATGCGTTCCTTGCCGGTGTCGATAAAAACACAATTCATGTTCAGGCGAATTCGGTTGAGCTCATCCGGTGGCGAAACGCGCTCCCAAAGTACGCGGGGAACGACGCCAAACATCGCTCCGCCATCTAGCCAAAACTCGGTGTCCGGCACGACCTCCAATCTGTAATCGCCGATCTCCATAAAACGAAAAAAGGGAAATGGAAAATGCCCGATTCCCCATTTCCCAAATATTTCTAAAGCAAAAAACTATTTAGATTTTTTTGCTTCGGGTTTCTGTGCTGGCGGCGGCGGGCCATCGTTCATCGCTTCCGGATCAAATCCACGCTCTTCCTGCTGCTTCTTCATCGCTTCCTGAATTTGCTCGTCGGTTATCGTCGGAACCACGAAATCTTCTGGGACGCTCACGTGGTTGCGTGCAATGATCTCGTCAAGCAGAGTTTTCTGCTTATCGGTCTCGAGCTTTTGGCGGACGTATATCTTTACCGGTTTTTCACCGCCGATCGGGCTTTCCGGGTCCTTCACGCTCGTTGTGATCAGAATGTGGCGCACGTCGTAAGTTTCCTGTCCCTTCAGATTCGGGTCGTCGCTTACGCCTTTCTTTTCAAGCTTGATGATGTGAAAACCGTAATCGGTATCGACGAGATTCGGGGCAATCTGTCCCTGCTCAAGTGCCAAAGCCGC
>JBOGOW010000171.1:0-7769 GCA_050748285.1 Pyrinomonadaceae bacterium | reverse complement strand
ATATATTCGTCATGTCTATTCCGAGCGGAATTCCCTTCGACAAACGGTTATAGATCACGCTTGCGACGATCGGGCGTTCGTCGGTAACTCCGGTCTCCGTTTCGATCAGGCTTGCGATGGTAACGATCTCGTGTGGTGTGTGCCCGATGGCTTTTGCACGTTCGGTCCATTCCGGTTTCCAGATTTTGCGAAACTGCTCGACCATTATTTTGATGATCTTTTCCGGTGTTGCGTCGGGCGCGACGTCGTAGGTACTCGGATACATATAACCCTCGAGGTCTTTTGCTTCGGGAGATATGTCGCGGATGAGTGACGTGTCGTTCATCAATTCGAGGATCGCTTTCTCGTCCACTTGTTCATTAGGCGAAATCCGCTCTGAGCCAACGGGACGTTGGCTGCTCCAGTCGGTGATCCGTTTCGCTATATCGAATTTCGTAAAGCCTTCGGGAATGACAAGACGCGTCGAGCGTTCTTCGCCTTTTTCGAGCTGCGCCAGCACCTGGAGTGGTGTGACAGGTGAAAGAAAGCGATAATCGCCGGCCTTTAATTTAGAAGCGTCGCCGAGCGTTCGCAGATATATCCTGACCGCCATCGCGTTCGAAATTATGCCCTCGTTTTCCAGTTTTGCAACGATCTGCGAAGGGGTCGAGCCTTTTTCGATCGATATATATTGACCTGTTTTGTCGTGTTCCTTCGGCGTCGCCATTGAACGCTGAATCCATATCGAACCGCCAGCGAAAAGCATGATTGCCGCAAAAAACAATATCGTCAAAAGAATTAGTAGCTTTTTTATCACCTGTGCAGTTTACCAAAAGTGATCGGTGAGCGTGAAAATACAATGCAAAAGCCCGCACGTAAGTAAGGGCGGTATCAGCAAATCAGAGCCGCGCGCAATAGCGACCGAATTCATCGACCGGAGCCGCGTGTATCGCCCTTATTTACGTGCGGGCTTCTGCAATGGAGAGCCCTTACTTACGTGCGGGCTACGGGCACGTGCGGGGTACGAACAAAGCGGACAGGAATGTCCGCGTTCCGTTACTGGTTCAACTCACGCGGCCCTCGCGGTGGTTTTGGCGGCTCGGGCTTTTCGGTTTCACCGGTTGCTCCCAAGACTTCTTTTATCGCGCCGATGCTTGAAAGCATGGTTGAGGTTTCCATCGGCATAAATATGACCTTGGAATTCTGCGTCCGCGTCATATCGCGCAAGGATTCGATGTAGCGCGTCGTGATCAAATACTGCGCAGTCTGATCGGCACTGCCGACGATCTGCGCGATCTGATTTATTGCCTGGGCTTCGGCGCTTGCGGCGACAAGCCGTGCTTGCGCGGCGCCCTCGGCGTCGAGAATCGCAGACTGCTTGTTTCCTTCGGAACGCGTAACGGCGGCCTGTTTTTCGCCTTCGGCACGCGTGATCGCGGCCTGCTTGTCGCCCTCGGCTTGCAAGATCAGCGCGCGGCGGTTTCGTTCGGCGGTCATCTGTTTTTCCATCGTGATGCGGACGTCTTCGGGCGGGTTGATGTTCTTAACATCGACGCGCGTAACTTTAACGCCCCACTTGTCGGTCGCTTCATCGAGGATAAGTCGGAGTTTGGAATTTATTTGATCGCGCGACGAAAGGGTGTGATCCAAATCCATTTCGCCCATAACCGAACGCATTCCGGTGATCGTCAATTGCACGATACTGCCGATCAGGTCGTTGATCTCATAAACCGATTTGATCGGGTCGGTGATCATCCAATAGACGACCGAATCGACGTTGATAGTCACGTTATCGCGCGTGATAACGGGCTGCGGCGGCAGATCGATGTATTGTTCGCGAAGGTCGATAGAGGTAAGGCCCGGACGGACATTTGTCCAATAAACCGCACGCGGCGATTCAAAAAACGGCACGATGATGTTCAAGCCGCTAGCCGCGACGCGGTGAAATTTTCCGAGCCGCTCGATCAACAGCACGCTCGACTGCGGCACGATCTTGATCGTCTTCCACGCAACCGTGAGCAAGGCAATGCCCAAAAACATCAGAAACAATAGTCCGATACCAATTTCCATTTTATCCTCCGAATATTTCTATTAGAATAACATAAGTATTTGGCTCGGCGTATAACAGTGGTGGGTCAGTTTTTCAAGACTTTGTGTGCTTTGTGTCATAACTTGGTGTTCTCTGTGTTTGAAAGAAACTAATCACAGAGAACACAAAAGGTTTCACAAAGATCACTAAGACAATCTCTTTCCTGAAAAAAAAAGCAAAGAGAATTCAAACTGACCCACTAATCGTATATCGAATGTGTTTGCATCGGACGCCGATTGACCTATAATTCAACGAGTTATGACCGTAAGCCTTGACGACATACGCGCCGCCGAAGTGCGTTTACAGGGGATAATAAATCCGACGCCGATGATCGTCGATGAACGGCTATCGGGCGAGATCGGCGCGCGCGTATTATTAAAGGCTGAATGTCTTCAGCGTAGCGGCTCGTTTAAAGTGCGCGGCGCGTTCAATAAGATCTCGCAGCTTACCGCTGAAGAAAAGAGCCGCGGCGTTATCACTGCCTCTGCGGGAAACCACGCGCAAGGCGTCGCTCTTGCGGCGAAGCTCAATGGAATTACGGCGACTATCGTCTTGCCGGAATTTGCACCGCTGACAAAGGTCGTCGCTACGCGCGAACTCGGAGCCAAAGTCATTCTTTACGGTTCGAGTTTCGATGAGGCGGTCGCATATTCGCGTGAACTACAGAAAGAGAAAGGTTTTACTTACGTTCATGCTTTCGATGACGAAACGATAATTGCGGGTCAGGGAACTATCGGCATCGAGATCGCGGAAAGCCATCCGGAGACGACGGCGATTGTGGTGCCGATCGGCGGCGGCGGGATAATTTCGGGAATCGCAATCGCTGCAAAGGCTCTGCTCCCGAATGTAAAAGTTTACGGCGTACAGGCCGCAAATGTCGCGCCGGTAAATGCTTCGCTTGACGCAGGTGAACCGGTCGAGATCGAATATCATCCGACCATCGCCGACGGCATTGCTGTTAAACGTCCTGGCGAGGTTACGCTGCCGATCATCCGTGAGTTTGTCGATCAGGTCGTCGAAGTTACCGAGGACGAGATCGCCCGCGGCATTTTTCACTGTTCGCAATATTCGCACCTTGTCGTCGAAGGCGCCGGTGCATCTGGCGTTGCCGCGTTGCTTGCAAATAAGATTCCATTAAATTCCGAAGACAATGTATGCGCCGTGCTTGCCGGCGGCAATATCGACGGCAATCTGCTTGCGAGAATTATCGAACAAGTTCTAGTGCGACAAGGCAGATATATCGTGTTCAAACTTCTGGTAATGGATCGCCCCGGGTCACTTGCGGGGATGCTAAACAAGGTCGCCGAGACCGGCGCAAATGTGATCGAGACCAATCATCAGCGTGCGATCTGGCTTGCACCGCTCGGCTTCACCGGCATCGAAATGATCCTCGAAGTCCGAGACGAAGCCCACGGCCGCGACGTCCACAAACACCTTGAAGACGCCGGCTACCACGTCGAACGCGAAGGCCAAGGCGATTGGGAAGAGTAGGCTGGACACAACTATGACTAGAAATTTATCTTTAATTTTCCTTTGCGGATTTTCAATCGCTTTTTTTGGATGCGGCGACACAGGTTCAACCGTGAATACGAACAACGGCAATCGTGCTGTTGCAAAAACACCGGTTCCGAAGGCGACTGTTGACGAGCTTGCATCTGGAAAAAGCGCGTATGAGTTGAACTGCATGGTGTGTCACCGATCTGACGGAACTGGCGGTAAGGTTACGGTCGAAGGCAGAAGCCTGAATGTGGACGATCTGACCTCGGCGAAGATCAAAGCCTTCAGCGACGAAAAGATCATCGGCTATATGATAAAGGGAATTCCGAGCGAGGGAATGCCGGCGTTCAAAGACAAAATATCAGAAGGCGAAATGCGCGACATCGTGAAATTTATCCGAACGGAATTTCAGAAGTAATAGTGCTTGGGGTGCACAAGCCCGCACGTGAGTAAGGGCGAAAAGACTGGAACGCAGGCATCCTTGCCTGCAAATGCAAATTGCGGACAGGAATGTCCGCGTTCCAGTGCACAAGCTCGCACGTAAGTAAGGGCGAAAAGACTGGAACGCATGCATCCTTGCCTGCTTCGCGTGCGGAGTGCGGAGTGTCAGAACCGGGAGCGGTAGCGACTGGGTTTTTTTGCACAAGCCTGCACGTCAGTAAGGGCGGTACGCGCATCTCCGTGCAAACGAGCGACCTGATACCGCCCTTGTTTACACGCGGGCTTTTGCAAAAGAGCGGAATGCGGACAGGAATGTCAGCGTTCCATTGCGCATGCCCGCCGTTCGTAAGGGCGAAAAGACTGGAACGCAGGCATCCTTGCCTGCAAATGCAAATTGCGGACAGGAATGTCCGCGTTCCATTGTGCGGCTGTGTGGAATATTTGCAAATAGTTAAGCGGCGCTTTAAACTTCAGATAATGTGCACCCGTAGCTCAGCTGGATAGAGTATCTGACTTCGAATCAGAGGGTCGCAAGTTCGAATCTTGCCGGGTGTACCAAATCCAACCGAAATAAATACATTAGTTACTAATCGAAAAGCATTGTGCGAGAATGCAAAAGATAAGAGATTTATCCACAAAATCACACGAAAAAACACGAAATTGAGTTTATTTCGTTTTATTTCGTTTTGATTCGCGTAATTTCGTGGATAAAATTTCTTTAAGTTTCTTTGACCGACCTGCTCGTTAAGCACGAGAGGTGAACGGGACGTTCACCTCTCCAGTCGATTCTATTTCAGCACCTTGCCGTCGGCGTCGATGATGTGCACATCGCCGATGTTCATTGCGCGAATGCCGGATTCGATCTTTTCGAGGTCGCCGACTATCACCCAAACCAATGCACTTGGTTTTACGACGGTGGCGGCGGCTTGATTTAGATCGTTCAGGCTAAGTTTTGCGATGCTGCCGGAATAGGTCGAAAAATAATCCGGTGCTAATCCGTATTGAACGATTTCGCCGATCGAGCCGATCACGCTGCCGTTGGTTTCCCATTGTCCCGGCAATGATTTTGTCAACGTGCCCTTCGCTCGCGCCATTTCTTCGTTGGTTATCAGATTGTCTTTCAGGATGCCGTTCAATTCTTTTTGAACTTCCGCGACCGATTCCTTGGTCTTGTCGGTTTGAACCGGCGCAAAGGATAAAAAGATGCGTTGGCCCTTTGCAGGCAGAGGAATAGTTTGAGCGCCGTATGACCAATGTTTGTCTTCGCGGAGGTTCATATTCAAACGCGAAACAAACGCGCCTCCGAGCACAGTGTTCATCGATTCGATCGCCAGTTCGTTCGGATTTGCCTTTGGCGGTGCCAGAAGGCCGGCAATGATAACGGACTGTGCCGCTCCGGGTTTGTCGATCAAATAAACGGTCGGCTTATCAGACTGTTTTACAGTGGCAACGTTTTTTGTCGGAACGGTACCGGATTTCCAACCCGAAAACAGCGTTTCGAGTTTTGGTTTTATCTCCGCCATGGTCGTGTCACCGACGATGATCAATGTCGCGTTATTAGGCTTGAACCAGGTGCCGTGAAACTTGATCAGATCATCGCGCGTGATCTTAGAAACCGTATCTTCAAACCCCGAACCGGTAAATGGATTTCCGTAAGCGTGACCTTTGCCGTAAAGCAAAGGCGGCAGCACTCGCAATGCGGTCGGGATCGGATTTGCCTTTTCACTTTGAATCCCGGCAAGCTGCAATCTCTTCAAACGGTCGAAATCGGATTGCGGAAATGCTGGATTGAGAATTACATCAGCATATAGATTCAGTGCTCCATCGAGTTTTGATTTAAGCGTCGAAAGCTCAACCACGGACGTGTCAACCGTCGAGCCGGTGTTAAGATTTGCGCCGAGTCCGGCGAGTTCCTTGCTGATCGCGATTGCATCCTTCGTTTTCGTTCCTTCGTCGAGCATGTTCATCGCCAATGCGGCGGTGCCCGGCTGTGCAAATTGATCGGACGCATAACCTGCATCGACCATTAGGCTCATATTGACAACCGGAACTGCGTGGCGTTCGGCGACTATAATTTCCATTCCGTTTGAGAGTTTTGCACGCTGATAATCAGGAAATTTCGGCGCGGCGTCTTCACCCGGCATCGGAATAATTTTTCGATCAACATCGGTCGCTGCGGCGGTTGCTTTCGCGTACGGCACGATTTGAAGACTGTAAACACCATCCGAAAGCCACCGCTGACCTGCAGCTTTTAGGTCAGCAACAGTCGCTTTCGAAATTCGGTCGAGCGATTTCTTATAGGCGTCCGGGCTGCCGTTGAAAACCTGATTAGTCGCTAAAATATCCGATTTTCCGCCAAACCCACCTATCCTTTCGGCTCCGCGAACGAAGCGCGAATAGTAACCGGTTTTGACCCGATCAAGCTCTTCCTGCGTCGGGCCGTTTGCGAGTAGTTTGGCAAGTTCTTCGTTGACCGCTTTTTCTATCGCTGTCGTATCACCACCAGGCTTTGCTGTTGCGGTTATTTGAAACAGGCTGCCGATCTCGCGGTTATCAAGGCCGGCGCCGGTCGATGTTGCGATCTGTTCGTCATAAACAAGTCGTTTATAAAGACGCGATGCTTTGTCAGAATTTAAAACGTCCGACAGAAGATCGAGATAATCATTATCGGCAGTTCCGATACCCGGAACATTCCATACTTTGTAGAGACGCGCCTGCGGGACGCGATCTTGCGCGGTTTGACGCTGTTCGCCTGTTCGTTTTGCAACCCAATTTTCGAAATGGGCGACGGGCGGTCCGGGCGCGATGCCGCCAAAATATTTCTCAACTTTTTCCTTTGCAGTTGTCGGATTGATGTCGCCTGCGATCACAATAACGGCGTTGCCGGGGCCGTAGTTTGACTTAAACCAGTCTTTAACATCATCGAGCGATGCGTCATCCAAATCTTCCAAAGATCCGATGACGGTGTGGCTGTATGGATGGCTTGCGGGAAAAACGGCTTTTGTTATCAGTTCTTCAGCGATGCTGTACGGCTGGTTGTCACCCTGACGTTTCTCGTTCTGTACGACGCCGCGTTGCTCGTCAAGTTTAGCCTTATCGATCGCGCCAACGAGATGTCCCATTCGATCGGATTCAAGGAAAAGCACCGTGTCCAAAGCTGAAACGGGAACATTCTGAAAATAATTTGTACGGTCCTCGTTCGTTGTGCCGTTCAGATCGGTCGCACCGATGCGTTCCAATATCTGAAAATAATCATCGTTCGAATTCTCGCTTCCGTTGAACATCAAGTGTTCAAAAAGGTGCGCGAAGCCGGTCTTACCGGGCTTTTCGTTTTTTGAACCGACGTGATACCAGACGTTTACGGCAACTATCGGCGCTTTGTGATCCTCGTGAACGATCACCGTAAGACCGTTAGAAAGCACAAATTTCTGATATGGAATATCGAACTGCTGCGCATTTGAGATCTGTGCAAGATTTGCAAATATAAATGCAGCGGCAAGGGCGGCGAACAAAAATCTTTTCATCATTTTTCTCCTAAATATTTGTCAGGGCGTATGAAGTAAGGTTATAGCAGAGAAGCCGCGTTCGCAAGGGAACGCAGTTTGCATGGATTCAGAAGTAATATTCAAACCAGAACGCATTAGACATTGTACTTGCGGGTAAACCTTTGAATCTATGTTTTTTCGGCGGAAAGCTAATTGAAAGCTCTAAGCTGGCACCCTTAGCTCTCTTTTAACCCAGATTACGCATTAAGGAAATCCGG
>JBOGOW010000170.1:0-7776 GCA_050748285.1 Pyrinomonadaceae bacterium | reverse complement strand
CCATTCTTACGAAGCTTGACTTTGTCGAGGTTCGTCAAAAAGGCTCACACAAACAGTTTCGCCATCCGGATGGTCGAGGAACAACGGTTCCATTTCATAAGGGCCGCGATATATCTCCGTCTCTTTTGAAAAGATCGCGCAGGACATAGATTTGACCGTCGATGAATTTCTCGCAAATCGATAGTGCTCAATGTACAACTAGAACGTTATCCAATCAGTTGGTTCTCGATGACTTGAAAGAGTGATCTTGGTTTTTGCGACAAAAAGAGGCGCACGCATTTGCAGGGCGGTTTCGGCAGTTAGACGTGCGAGGTGCGGGTCGTTTGCGCGCTGCGAGAGATGTGCGAGGATTAAGTCTCTGGCTGAGCCGTCGAAGTCGTTTTGGAGCCAATCGGCGAGGTCTTCGTTGGAAAGATGGCCCGTTCGCGACGCAATCCGTTGTTTTAGATCCCAGGAATAAACAGAACAAGCGCGGAGCATATCGCGGCTGTGGTTCGATTAGATAACGATCGCGTCGCAGCCGTTTAGTTTTTGTTTTATCAGCGGCGTTATGTGTCCGAAATCCATCAGCGTTGCTACGCGAACGCCGTCCCGCCGTGCGACAAAACCGAAATTATCGACCGCATCGTGCGGCACGGAAAACGGCTCGAAATCGATATCGCCGATGCGAAAATCGGCGTCGGATTCAATCTCGATGGAGCGGCCGTTCAACGCGGCCTGCCGTTTTGAGGATTCGCTCGCTCCGTTTTCGCCGCCTTTCCGGGTTGCGTAAAATGCGTCCTCAGTCTCGAGCGAAATATATACCGGACAATCGACAGAACGCAGCAACACGCGCAAACCGCCGGCATGATCGCTGTGTTCGTGCGTGATCAAAACCGCGTCAAGATCGGCCGGATCGACGCCGACGACCGAAAGCCTTCGCAAAATCTCGCGCGCGCTCAAACCCGCGTCAATGAGGACGTTTGTCTTTTCGCTTGAAATGAGCACGGCGTTGCCGGTCGAGCCGGAGCCGAGGACGGTGAATTTCATCAATCCAAATTTATTCCACTTTTTTCGCCCTTACTTCGTGCGGGCTTCCGCATTGCTTTGATATTTTTTTCGCAGCGGCTTTGCCAAGACGCGCGTTATCAGCGAATTCGGCACAATATTGACAGCCGTCGCAACCAAAAAATTTGTCCAGCCCGAAACAACCTTATCATTCCCGCGTTCGATAGCGCGAAGCGCCGTTTCGACGACCTGCTCGGGCGTCTGCACTCCTTTAACCTTGATCGGGTCGTTTATGCCGGAAGCCTCGAAAAATCCCGTGTCGGTAGTTCCCGGACACAACGCCATAACGCGAATCCCAAAAGGTCTGTTTTCTTCCGCGATAGCTTCGGTGAACGATGAGACGAAAGCCTTTGTGGCTGAATAGGTCGCGAAAAAAGGGATCGGCTGAAAACTGGCGCCCGACGAAACATTGATGATGGTACCGCGCCTACGGGCGCGCATCTTGTTAAGAAAGCGGTGAGTCAACGCGACAAGTGCAGAGATATTCAGATCGATCACCTGAAGTTCGCGGTCGAGTTCAAGCTCCGCAAAATCGCCCATCGAACCGAAACCGGCGTTGTTTATCAGCCAATCGACGTCAAGACCTCGATTCTCGGTTTCTTCAAAAAGTCGTTGGTCAGCCCCGAATTCTGTGAGATCCAAAGTGATGTACTGCGCTGAAATTCCATTCTTCCCCTGCAATTCATCAGCGAGAAGCCGGAGCTTTTCCTCTGAACGCGCGACCAAAACAAGGTTGTGCCGATCCGCCGCAAGCCGACGCGCAAACGCCGCGCCGATGCCGCCGGAAGCTCCCGTGATTAAAGTGTAATTCATAGATCGATTTCGGCAGGTGCGGGCACGAATGAATAGTATATCGATAAAACCGCCGCCGCGATAATCGTCAATGTCCCAACTACTCGAATCAGCCCCGCAACAATTTTTGTCGATCCGAGCAAACCGGTCGCGCTAAGCAAATAATTCCAGTCGTGAAAACTGCCTTCCGCACCAGTGAAACCGCTTGTCAAAACAAGCTGCATAACGACGGCGTCGGCGGCGTAAACAAACACGTTCAAAATGCTTTGGCCGACCCAAAACAAAACGATCGCGGCCGAAAAATACTTTAATTGCCAAATAAAATAACCGACAAAGATCGCCGGCATTATTACCTGAAACAGCGAGCCGCCGGCGATCGACATAAATTCGCCGAACGGGCGAAAAAGTAGATGCCCGGTTTCATGGATCGGCAGATCGACGAGGTCGAGAAAGCTGCCCTGCATCGGGTCGAATACGATCCATAAAAAGTAAATCGACAGTAAGACTGCAAAAATAATTTTGAAATAGTTTGGCTGCATCAGATCAGTTGATAGAAATGTAATCTGATTTTGAGATCGCGTAGAACCGGCATTCTTCGTCGTAGTGAACTTCGGTTTTCTCGTAGCTCATCCCGATCTTTTCCATTACGCGTGTAGATGCAGTGTTGCCATCGACAGCGACCGCAACGATGCGTTCGAGGCCGCATTGGTTAAAGCCAAAATCCAACCAGCCGCGCGCCGCCTCGGTGCCGATCCCAAGTCCCCAATATTTTTTCACCACGCTGTAACCGACCTCGATCTCGTCCGTGTCTTTCAACGGCTGCAGTCCCGCCGCTCCGATCATCTCACCCGTTTCCTTCCAGAACATCGGGCACATACCGAAGCCGGGTGATTCGTAACACGCGATATAAAACCGAATGCGAACGGCCAACGCTTCGGGGTTTTGCAAGCGCGTGCCGCCGAGATAACGGTTCATATCGGGATCGGCACGATGCTCGATAAGCTGCGGCAGATCGTCGAGCGTGAATTTTCGAAATAGCAATCGTTCGGTCCCGATCATACAAAGAATATTGTAACCGAATGAGTATCTATTTCTTTGCTTTTTCTATTTGCTTAATGATTCGTGTTGCGTGGTTGCGGGCGATAAGCGGCAGGCGTTCGTCATCTGCTAACTCGTTTAAGAATGGCATCATTTGTTCCATATCAGAGATCTCATTTCGCTTGATCAGCGATTCGAGCTGCACCATCTGACTCGGTGTTTCAAGCCGCTGATTTGCGCGCGAAATGGTGATATCAAATATCCAGATCGCCTGATTTGCGATCCTTCGGTATTCATCTGCCAAATTTTTTGCGTTCTTATTCAGCGTAAAGTTATAGGTAACGGTTCGTTCGCGGCCTTCCCTTTTCAAAACGATCCGCACAACGCCGAGATGCGAATAGTCGCGTTTGTCCTGATATTCCTCGGTTGAATCAAGAAAATTCAATGCGCTAAAAGCGTCGTTCAGTCGCCTTAAAGCTGCCGCCGAAACGGTGATCGGCTCAGAAAACATTTCATCGTTGCTGCGGCGCGAGAACGAAATTTTTCCAATGCCGTGTTCATCGTGCTCAATGATGATGTGGTCGTTGATAAAATCCGGCTGCGTAAATTCGTATCGAAAAAAAGGATCGGAACTTTTTTGCGATGACGGGGACGACGCAGTTGGCTGCACATCTCCGCTAGGACGTTCATTTCGTTTTGTGGAAACCTCGACGACCGGTTGCTCGATTTTTATCTTGGGCGTCGGCGTCGGAGCGGCGGCGGCAGGTTTCTTAACCGAAGGTTTCTTCTTCCTCGTCTGCGCCTCGGCGGTCATTACCGCAGCATTCAAAAAAACGAGCGATATAAAAAGCAATGTAATTCGTAAAAACATAAAAATACGCGTCTGCCTTAGATTAACTTTTGTAGCTCATTTGGCTGGCGCGTGAATTGTTTGATGTTTGTTATTCGAAATTCGTTTGTTTCCTATGCTGACATCGCGTCCGTTCAAATGGATTTTTCACATATCGGATTCTGGCAAGCTTATTCAAATTTCACAGAAACGACCTTCGAAACGCCCGCTTCCTGCATAGTTACTCCGTAAAGCGCACGTGCCGCTTCCATCGTTCGCTTGTTATGCGTGATGACGATAAACTGTGTCTTTTCAGACATTTCGGCAATCTTATTTACAAAGCGGCCGACATTCGCGTCGTCAAGCGGAGCATCGACCTCATCCAGCAAACAGAATGGCGACGGGCGATATTTGAAGATCGCAAGCACAAGCGAAATGGCGGTCATCGCCTTTTCTCCGCCTGAAAGAAGCAAAATATTTTGCAAGCGTTTACCCGGCGGCTGCGCCACTACCTCGATGCCGGCTTCGAGAATATCGTCGGATTCGAGCAAGGTCATTTCGCCGCGACCGCCGCCGAATAACTCTTGGAAAAATACCGAAAAGTTTGCGTTGATCGCCTCGAACGCATGCTTGAATCTCGCACGCGAGCGTTCCTTTATTTCGCGCAATGCTTCTTCCGCCGAGGCAATGCTGTCGATGATGTCTTGTCGCTGCGAGGTTAAAAACAAGAGACGTTCTTCCGCCTCCTCTAGCTCATCGACAGCGAGCATATTTATCGCGCCAAAACCCTCAAGCCGCGTTCGAAGTTCGTCTGCGTAAGTGCGTGAATATTCGAGGTCGAATTCGTCGTCAATTGGCTCCGATGTTAAGTCTTTGATGGCGATGCCAAGTTCATGTGTGCAGTTTTCGGTAACGTTTTTGAGCAGCGTTACGGTCTCGGCCTGGCGAACTTCTACGGCCGCCCGTTCATTGGCGGCATCGACCGAAGCACGGTTAACCTCTGCAAGCTCAATACTTACAGCATCGGCACGCTCGCGCTCCTTTGAAACGAATTCTATCGCGGCTTTGAGTTCGGTTCGCTCATTTTCAATCTCGGTTTCCGCCGCACCGATCTTATCGGCAAGCGCCGCGCTCGATCCGCGAAGCGAGCCGATCTTTGTTTCTATCTCGGAAAGATCAACATTCAGGGTCGCGATTCGCGATTCGAGTTCGCGCTGCTCGTTCTCGACGCGGCGTTTAGCCAAATGAACGCCGCGCAGCCTTTCGCCCGATGTTGCGGCGATAGTCCGTTTTTCGCTGACAACGGTATTCTCCGCATCCGAAAGTGTACGCGCCTTTACGAGTCGCTCGTTTATTTTCTCGAGGTCATTGCCAACTTCGGCGAGCTTTGCTTTTGAGCTTGTCGAACTTTCAAACGCGTCAGCAAGCCTTTTATCGGTTTCTTCGATCTCGATTGCAACCTGTGCAAGTTCATCCCGGACGACCTTTTGATGCCGCTCGGCGCGTTCGATATCCTGGCGGGCGGAACGCTCCTGCACCTCGAGCGAAAGAATTCCCCGCTCGACCTTTATTATTACCGACTGCAGATCGACGGTTTTTTCTTCCTGCTCTGAAAGCGCCGTTCGGTTGATGACGTTAAGCTTTTCAGCCTCGCCAACATCGGCAGAAAGTTTCTCGGCCGCTTGCCCAAGTTCCGACAACTCGCGTTTGAAAGCCAGAAGCGATGCGTTTTGTTCATTGTTCGACGCAGTACCAGAGATGAAAAGTTTCCCGCCGATAAGCGTGTTCCCTTTCGTGTCAACGATCAGTTCATCCGATGGAGCCGCTGAATAAATATCATCAACAAGCCGAGCCGACATTTCGCGTGGGAATATCGCGGCAAGACTATCACTGAGTTCGCCGGAAACACCAAGCAAATCTTCGATACGGTCGGATTCAAAATTATTTTCGTTCTTTATTATTGTCGCGTTGCCAACAACAAGCGAGGCGATCCGGCCCGAACCTTGACCGTCGAGCCATTTCGCAACCTTCCGGGCATCGTCAGCCGTCGGCACCAAAATAGTCTGCAGAAACTCTCCGAACAGACTTTCGACTGCGCGTTCGGCATGGGGATCTACGTTTAGGAAATCGGCCAGAACGCCATGAATTTCGACGCCGATCTCCTTTTTCGCCTCGAACAATTTCTGTATCTCGGGCGCGTAAACCGCCCGTTTTTCTTCGAGTTCACGCAACGTATCGAGCCGGTTCTGAACACGCGAATGTTCCGCCTGTGTTTTACGAAGCCGCTCATCTGAAATACGCAAAGCATCGCGTGCGGCGGCTGCGGCGGCGAGTATAACGATCTTTTCTTCGTTATACCGATCAAGCTTTTCGCGTTCTGCCGTAAGCTCGGCAACAAGTTTTTCAGCCGCCGCGATACATTCATCGTGTGTCTCATCCGCCCGTACAGATTCAACCTTTAGCCCGGCTTCCCGTTCCTTGTAGCGGTCGAGATTTTGAGTCAGGTGCCGCTCGGTTTCGGCAAATCGCTCGGCCGACGCCGTGTGCTGCGTCAGTTCGCCGCGTCGCAATTCGAGTTCCGCCTCGAGCTGCTTTACATCATCGAGCTTTGCGGCAAACAGGCCCTCGGCCTCAAGCAAAACCTGCTCGGCGGCACCGGCTTGGGTCGATTCCGTCTCTTCTTCATCGATCAAGCGATGCAGCTCAGCATCGACCAATTCGATCCGTAATTTCGTAGCTACGACTTCCGCTTTTAGCGATTCTGAACGATTATTGAGATTTACGATCTGCTCGGACTGATATCGATGCTCGCGTTCGGCGCGGTCGCGTTCGAGCGCGTTTTGTGCGTGAACGCGACGAACCTCGGCGAGTTTTTCATCCGAGTGCCGCGCGTCCTGCGTCGCCGTGCGAAATTCTTCTTCTTTTGTCGTAACCTTTGTGGAAAAATCGTTTTCGGTTCGTTTCGCCTCATCCAGTTTGATCGCAAGTTCGTCGATAAGGGCAGTAAGATGACGACACTCCGCCGCAAAAAGTTTGCGCAGAAGGGAACGAAATTCCTCTTGCAAGGCGACATAGCGACGCGTTTTTGCGGCCTGCCGACGTAGCGAATTTGCCTGTTTCTCGATCTCGGAAACGATGTCTGAAATGCGACCTAGATTTGTTTTTGCGGATTCGAGCCGCGTTTCGGCGGCGCGTTGTCGGGTGCGAAATTTCGAAATTCCTGCGGCTTCTTCGATCAGGTTGCGGCGGTCGGCTGGTTTCGCCGAAAGTATCTGTCCGATGCGGCCCTGTTCGATGATCGCGTAATGAGCACCCGACAAACCGGTTCCCGCAAATAGGTCCTGAATGTCGCGAAGTCGGCACGTTCTGCCGTTTAGCAGATATTCGCTCTCGCCTGAAAGGTAAAGCCTGCGCGTTACGCTTACGGCCTCACCGGGTGCAAAATCCAGCGCGAACGAACGCGGTCGCCAATGCCGCTTTGTCTTTACGACACGTTCGACCGTCTGAATCGAACCGACCTGCGCCGCATGGACTTTTTCGACCTCGAATTCGGCATCGTGAAATCCGTTTTCTTGAATGCGGAGTGCGGGGTGCGGAGTGCGGATTTCGTCCGCTTCGGCCTGAATCGTAACTATTGAATCTTCGAGTGTCTCAGCTTCGAGCGCATCGACATCGACCGCATTTTCATCCAACTCATTCAGAGTTTCGTCTATGTCGCCGAGCTCATCTGCTTCGATATCGAAGGCGTCTTCGCTGCGAACCATGTGCAGCACGACCTCGGCCATTCCAGACGGTTTGCGGTGCTTGGTGCCTTGAAAAACGACGTCTTTCATCTCGCCGCCGCGAAGCGTTTTGGCTCGCTGTTCGCCGAGCACCCACGCGATGCAGTCCGCCACATTCGACTTGCCGCAGCCGTTCGGCCCGACGACCGCAGTGATGCCGTTACCGGTAAAAACTATCTCGGTATGGTCTGCAAATGATTTGAAGCCCGTGATCTCGAGCCGTTGTAGCTTAAACATTCTATAGTGCCGCTGAAAGAAACCAACACTATATTTTGTGGTAGTTCGTCC
>JBOGOW010000169.1:0-7786 GCA_050748285.1 Pyrinomonadaceae bacterium | reverse complement strand
GTTCCGAGGGTGTCGGTTATCTAATGACCACATTGAACAAGAAATTTTACCCGGAACTTTGGGAAGCGAGAACGCATTTGAAACTTTGATTTTTGGTGGCAAAGTGCGAACTTTTCGGGTAAGTTATTAGTTATGGCAACCGCAACGATTAACAATCATATTGTTCTCAACGACAATGGCGTTCCGATCATAAACGGCACCAGGACAAAAGTGATCCAAGTCGTGATGGATGTTAAGGCTCATGGCTGGAGTCCGGAAGAAATCCATTTACAACATTCTTACCTTTCCATGGCGCAGATACATTCGGCACTCGCGTATTATTGGGATAACCGCGAGACCCTCGAACGGGATATTGCTGAATCGATTGAGTACGCCGATGAAATGCGCGAACGGCTCCGGTCTTACTCGATAAGACCGCTCCTCGAAAAGAAAGGGTTGATTTAAATGGCAGTCGGTGTCTATTTAGATGTTCATATTTCTTCGGCAATCGAAATCGGTTTACGTATGCGTGGCGTCGAAGTCCTGACCGCTCACGAAGACTCGGCCAGGACTTTCTCTGACGCTGATCTTTTAACACGAGCATCAGAGTTGGGTATGGTTTATATACTCACGACAATGACTTTCTGAAAGAGGCGGCAGTAAGAACCGAAAGAAACGAGCCATTCGTTGGGATTATTTATTCTCATCAGCTTAAATCGCCGATCGGACATTGCCTGGACGACCTCGAAATTATTGCAAAATCCTGTACCCATGGCGAAATGAATTCGTTTGTGGAATTCATACCTTACTAACTGTGTCGCCCACGCTGTCGCCAGTAAAGTATTGACAGATTCATCTATAAATACATGAAAGACCGAACCGCCCAAATTTTTCAAAAATTCATACTTGCTCTAATACTTCTGGTTTTTGGCCACACCGTGCGCGGCCAGACGGTACGCATCACGATCCTTCATGTAAACGACACGTATCAATTTACGCCGGTCGAGGGCGGCAAGCTTGGCGGGTTGGCACGCGTGATGACGATCCGCAAAGAGGCGCTAAAAGAGAATCCGAACACGCTTTTTACGCTTGGCGGCGACACGGTTTCGCCTTCGGTCGAGACGCGGACGTACCGCGGGGCGCAGATGATCGATGCGTGGAATGCCGTCGGTTTGGATTACGCAGTTTTCGGCAATCACGAATTCGATCTAAAGACCGATGAGTTGCTGAAACGAATGAAGGAATCGCAATTCACATGGCTCGGGGCGAATGTTATCGACAGCAAAACGGGGAAAACATTTGCGGATACGCCGCCGTTTGTTGTTCGCCAGATCGGCGGCGTAAAGATCGGCTTTATCGGCCTGCTGCTTCCTGAAACGAAAGAAACGTCGTCGATGGAAGACTCGCTGTCGGTCGCGGACTATTGCGCGACGGCAAAAGAACTCGTTCCTAAAATGCGTGCTGCCGGTGCGAATGTGATCATCGGCCTGACGCATCTTTTTATGTCGCAGGATAAAAAGCTCGCCGCTTGCGCTGATTTCGATCTGATACTCGGCGGGCACGAACATACGCTTTTGCAGTCATCGGCAAACGGAACGCCGATCTTTAAAATGACCGCCGACGCACGCGAGGTCGGCAAGTTCGATCTATACATCGATAAAACGACCGGTAAACTCACGAGCATGGATTGGAAGATTATTCCGGTCAATGATTCGATCGCGGAGGCTCCTGAATTCGCTCTTGTGATCGCGAAATACAATGGCCTATTGGATCAACATTCGGTCAAGGTCGGTGCAGCGGGCGTTACGCTGGACGCTCTCTCATATTCGAGCCGCACAAAAGAAACAAATGTCGGAAATTTTATCGCAGATTCTTATAGGCAGGTTACGGGGGCCGATGTGGCACTGGTCAATGGCGGTTCGATCCGTGCCGATCTGGTTTACAATCCCGGCATTTTGACAAAACGCGACGTGCTCTCGATACTGCCGTTCAACAACCCGATCGTTAAGATCGAGATCACGGGCAAGACCCTGCTCGAAGTTCTTGAACACGGCGTCGCCCGCAGCCGCGAAGACAACGAACCCGGCCGATTTCCACAAATTTCAGGAATGAAATTCACATTCGATGCGAGCAAACTTCCCGGCCAACGCGTTGTCGAAGCATACGTCGGCGGCAAGCGAATAGTTGCGGACGCGACCTATACCCTCGCGACCTCCGATTTCCTCGTCTCACGCGGCGGCGACGGCTATACAATGTTCAAAGATGCGAAAATGCTGATTCCCGCCGACAAAGCAAAGAAAGATTCCGAGGTTTTCGAAGATGCGATCAAAAACTCGTCCAACGCAACTATCTCGCCGCGTGTCGAAGGCCGCATCACTCGATTGAACTAATGTCAGATTCGCCGGCTGGGACTGAAAGGATAACTGGATCAACTTCATAGCGTCAAGCCTGGCCCTGTAATTATTTCAAAAATGCGTTCGACGCGGCGTTATACTTTTACCGCTTTCCTTCTGTACTCGATATCTTCACACCCCTAGTATCTGACAGACTCCTCAGGACATCCTCGAGACCTCGGCCTCGGATCGTTGATTTGGACGTTGCCCTTGGATCCCCGGCCGTGATTGTAAAGTCCTTTCCCGAAAGAAAGTTAATGAGACCCAAGATCGTACGCGCTGGTACGTCGTTTGCACAGATTGTAAACTCTTGGCCGCTCAACAGTCCTTCCCGCCTGTGTTTCCAGATTTCGAAGGGTAATCTGTTGATTGTCAAGGTGCCATTCTTGGATAAGTACTCGGCGATCTCCCAATATGACCTGAACCCGCGCATCTCTGGAGCGAGTGAACCAAGCTCTGGCGACTTTACAAAATCAACTTGCTTCCCGAGGACTCGTGTGAACTCTCTGCTAATCGCTGTTTCATCCCATCCGGCCAACATAATAATTAGCCCTTGTCCACCAGTTTCATACAGCTCGCTCTCGCCCTCTTCAGCCTTTTGGCACTCACTACCGCATTGCTGCGAGCAGACACAGACAGCTAAGTACCCTTTAGGACATGTCTGGGTAGCACTACACGACTCCGACTGGCATGTACATGAGGACTGTGCTTGAATTGAGATAATCCCAATCAACAATACTAATGCAAGCACGAAAAGAGTATGTTTGTAGTTTAATGATTTCATTTCTCCACACCTCCGGTTAAAACTACAGACGATATTCGAATATTCCTCGAATTCGATATGCTATCAAGAACCTCTTTCAGGTTGTTGCCCTGAACTGGAACGGACGAGTTAGACCTTGGATCGCCAGCAACAACTTTGAATTCTTTACCAGTCAGAAAACTAATCTCGTCGAGTATCCTCTTCGCGGAAAGTTTCGGAGCACAAATTTTGAACAATCCTCCTTCTAACAGAATTTCACGCTGGGACCTTAAAGAGTCAAAAGGAAGGCCACCAACTGATATGGTGCCGACGCTTGCGAGAAATTCTGCTACACTCCAATAGGACTTGAATTCGTTACCTTGAGCAATGACCGATATTTGGGCTTCGCGTGCCTTCTTAAAAATAACCTTCTCTCCAAGTAGCTTGGAAAACTCTTGGCTGATTCTCTCCTCATTACCATTGAGGAGAGTCGCCATGAGCGACATTCTTCCTGTTTTGAAACTTACTTCTTGGAACTCATTCTCAGGCTCTGCTTTCTTACACTTGCCAGTGCATCCCTGCGCTGTACAACTGCATACCGCTATATATCCTTCCGGGCAGTTCTGAGAAACTTCGCAACCGTAGCCTTCGCAGTTGCAACTAGACTGGCCACGGATTGTAAAGAAACTACAGAGTATGACCAACAGCAGAAAACTATAGATTCTAGTCATTTGCAACCCCCTAAATTCTTCTCGAAAAACTATACAGCTAAGTTGACGAGTTGTCAAGAGGACGAATTGCCTTCACGAAGAAAACCAACTTGGGATTTAATCGCTGATTCTCGTGGAAAGAGAAGGGGTTGGAGGCAATAGAGGGATGGGGTCTGGCCTGCGATTCAGGCGATTCTCTTGGTTACTTCTCATATATGCGTTGATCACTGACCATCTTTCGCAGTTCCCCGTTGTCGCGTATTTTCCGAATAGCTGTATAATGCCTGCCGGTCACCGTTGATCCCGCACGAACATTCACGAAAAGCTTTCTATATCAAAATTCGATGCCGGTTAACAGAAAATGGCTGTCGAACGGGCGGCTTGGATATTAATTCGCTCTTACGAGGCGGCTTTAGTCGTCTTTCCGCGTTTCGCGGCAAATAGCCACGACCGTTTACGGCGTGGTTAGGATTGCCAGAAAGATCAATAAAGGGCGATTTATCGTCCTTATCGGACTGGGCTTTAGCCATCCTCGTCGGAATGCTTTTCGAGTCGTTCGTTTGTTGTGCCGCTCTTGTGGTGTTCCTTTTGATTATTGACATAATCAACGACCCATTTCAGATCTTTTGTTCCGAACGTAACGATTCCATAGCCCCGTTGCCATTCCAAAGTCTTTGGCTGAACTTCGTGATTGATGTAGTACGAACTAGAACCCTTTAGCTTTCCGATCCAGTCGGAGATTAACAGATTTGGCTGAGCACTAATGGCGATATGAATATGCGTCTCGATTCCGCCGATAGCGTGAAACCGAACGCCTGGGGTTTCGAGAATCTTATGCTTAATGTAGTGATAGAGACGGTCTTCGATTGGCTCATTTATCATCGGCAGACTGGTTTTTGTATGCCAAGTAATGTGGAAGTTTATCTCTGAATAAACGCTGTTCGACATATTTGCTAAAGCGAGTGAAAGGACGTTAAAACGCCCTAAGAAAAACTCTAACGAACTAACCACGTGCTGAAGCGACGTGGCTATTTGCCCTGCGGGAAAAGCCTCGTGAACGAGGCTGAATGCGGTGCGGCTAGACAAAGTGCTGAAACACTTCGTTCGAAAACAGCATTCCTTTTCGAGTTAGCCGGAAGCGATTCGCGGTAAGATCGACAAGATCATTGCGCTGCAGGTTTTCCAGTTCGGGGCGGTATTGTTCCGGCAGATCGTTCCCGAATCGAGAATGATATTCACTAAGGTCAATGCCGTCGTTCAATCGAAGCCCGAGAAAAATAAATTCTGAGGCTGTTTCGATCGATTCACGCATTACCTCCGCTGATCCTTCATTTTCGATCATCGAAACGTATTTTGCGGTATCGCGTTCGTTTGCATAACGCTCGCGGCCATTGAAAGAATGTGCCGAAACGCCGAAACCGTAAACGGGATCGAGCCGCCAGTATTTTGTATTGTGGCGCGACTCGAAACCTGGCTTTGCGAAATTCGATATTTCGTATTGCTCGTAACCGGCAGAAGCGAGGCGATCGAGCATTAGCTCGTACATCTCGGCCGCGATCTCTTCATCGGGCATCGGCCGTCTTTTTGATTTGATCTGTTCAGCCAGCGGCGTGCCTTCGTGAATCTCAAGTAAATAAAGCGAAAGATGTTCGGGCTGCATTGAGACCGCTTCGTCAAGATTGCGCTTCCAATCATCTATTGTTTGCGCCGGCAAACCGGCGATCAGATCAAAGCTGATATTTTCGAATCCGGCGTTTCTAAGCAGTCGAAATGTCTCTCTCGCGTCATTTGCATCGTGCCCGCGTGCAAGCAATTTCAAGTCGCGGTTATTGAATGTCTGCACGCCAAAGCTCGCACGATTTATGCCAAGTCCACGATAAGCCGCAAGCGTTTCAGCCAAAACCGTCGCCGGGTTCATCTCCATCGTGATCTCGGCATCCGCCGCGACCTCGAATTTCGCCCGAACCGCATCGAGTATTTTTTCAACTTGATCCGCGTTCAAAAGCGAAGGCGTGCCGCCGCCGAAATATATAGTGTCTATCAAATTTCGAATGTCGAATTTCGAATTTCGAATCTCCGAAGACAGAGCATCGACATACCGATCAACTACGCCGGCATTGCGATATACATCGGTCGCAAAATCGCAATACGAACACCGCGATTTGCAAAATGGAATATGTAAATAAACGCCTGCGGACATAGGAACACGTTCGGAATAACGAATAGTGTATAACGAAAACCGAATAGTGAAGTTACGCGACACTATTCACTCTACACTATTCGCTATTTCGGACCGGCAAGTTGGTTTTCGAGCGATGTCTTCCAAGCGGATTCGAGCGATGTGATGGAAGAAGAAAGAACTTCTGTTCCGTCGATTGAGATCAAAAGCAGATCTTTTTCAACCGCGCCGATAATAGTAAAAGGGCAATCGCCTGCGATCGATTTTATTTTGTCGAGATTTTCGGCAACGAAGCTGATGACGATGCGCGACGGCGATTCTTCGAAGAGCAGGGATTCATTTGAGAGTCCGTTTGCTGAAAGCTGAATGTTCGCTCCGATGGCATTGCGGCCGAGTGAAGAAAAACAGCATTCGGCGATGGCGACTGCAAGGCCGCCTTCCGAGCAATCGTGGGCAGAACTCAAAAGCATTTCGTCTGCGAGTTTTAGAAGCGTGTCCTGAACTTTCTTTTCAAGATCGAGGTCGAGTTTTGGAACTTCGCCGCTTTCTATAAGTTCATCGGTGGAAAGACCAAGAACGCTGTGGGCAAACTCGCTAACGGAAAGATCGTCGTTCGTTACGCCGAGCTGTGCGATTATGTCGCCTTCGTTTTTAAAACCGTGCGTGATTATTTTTCGCGTGTCTTCGATAAGGCCGATCATGCCGATAGTCGGCGTCGGTAAAATACCGCGGCCGTCGGTTTCGTTATAGAACGAGACGTTGCCGGAAACGACCGGTGTTTCGAAAATCTCGCAGGCTTCCTTCATTCCGTCGATCACATCGGAAAACGAACGCATTACTTCGGGCCGTTCGGGCGAGGCGAAGTTCAGGCAATTCGTAACGGCGATAGGTTTTGCACCGACGCAGACGACGTTTCGCGCGGCCTCGGCGACGGCGAGCTTTGCTCCTTCTTTTGCATTAACGGCGACGAAACGTCCCGGCCCGTCCAGACACATAGCGATCGCGCGGCGAGTTTCTTTTATGCGAATAACGGCGGCGTCGGCACCGGGCAAAACGGCTGTGTTTGTTCGCACCATCGAATCGTATTGCTCGTAAACCCAATGTTTAGAACAGATGTTTGGCGAAGCAAGGAGCGTTTTCAATGCTAGTTCCAAGTTCCAAGTTCCAAGTTCCAGGTTTGCCTGAGTCGACTTGGAATTTGGAACTTGCAACTTGGAACGCGGCGAAGCCATCGGCCTTTCGTATCGAGGCGCTTCATCGGTCAATGCCTGAACGGGAAGATCGGCTTCGAGAACGCCGTTGTGGATGATCCGCAAGCGGTCGCCTTCGACGACCTTTCCGATAACGACGGCATCGAGATCCCATTTGTTAAATATCTCGACGAGTTCCTTTTCGCGTCCCTTTCGGGCGACGATCAGCATCCGTTCCTGCGATTCGGAAAGCAGCATTTCATACGCCGTCATTCCGGTTTCACGCTGCGGCACAAGCGTCAGATCGAGTTCCAAACCGGTTCCGGCACGCGCGGCCATTTCCACCGAAGACGAAGTTAATCCCGCAGCACCCATATCCTGAATGCCCGCGATCGCACCGGAGCGCATCGCTTCGAGACATGCTTCGAGAAGAAGCTTTTCGAGAAACGGATCGCCGACCTGTACGGTCGGTCGTTTTTCGAGAGCGGCTTCGTCAAACTCGGCAGACGCCATCGTCGCGCCGTGGATGCCGTCGCGTCCGGTCTTCGACCCGACATAGACGACGGGGAGGCCGATGCCCTTCGCGGCGGAAT
>JBOGOW010000168.1:0-7936 GCA_050748285.1 Pyrinomonadaceae bacterium | reverse complement strand
GCTCAGACCTCGGCTTATTGATTGCAAAGGAGTACTAATGAATTTCGGACGAATAGCAGGATCGCTTTTTTTATTGATTTGTGTAACTTTGGCTTTTGTAGCAGTTTCGTTTGGCCAGTCGGAATCTGGAAGCGCGGCGATCGAAGGCGTTGTGAAGGACCAGAACGGCGCGGTTGTTCAAGGCGCGAGTATTGTTATTAGAAATAAGCAAACAGGCTTTGAACGAACGGTTTCGACTAACTCGAACGGGCAGTTTTCGACCAGCGTTTTGCCGGTCGGGACATACACGGTAACCGCGCGTTCTCAGGGATTCGAAGATGCACCTGCAACGGTGATTCTTTCTGTTGGCGAGACAGCCGCGACCGAGATAATTTTGCGTCCTCAAGGAACCTCGGTTTCGGTTGACGTTTCCTCCGATTCTGACACGATCAATTCGGAAAATGAATCAACCGGAACAACAATTACGCAGGATCTTGTAACAAATTTACCGGTTCGGGGCCGCAATTTTACAGAGTTTGTTCAGCTCACTCCGGCGATCGTGCAGGAAGGCGACAGGAACGGCCTCGTGATCTCGGGGCAGCGTTCGATCAATTCAAATGTCGCGATCGACGGCGCCGATTTCAACGATGCGCTTCAGGGCAATCAACGCGGCGGTAACGAACAGGTTTTCTTCTTTCCGCAGACGGCGATCCGCGAATTTCAGGTGGTTCGATCCGGCGCGACCGCTGAGATTGGTCGAACGGGCGCCGGATTTGTAAATGCCGTAACAAAATCAGGAACCAACGAGGTTCACGGCGAAGTGTTTTACTTTAACCGCAACCGGCGTCTAACTTCGGCGGATGCATTTGGTCAGAAATTGAACAACGCCCAGAATCAATTTGGCGGTTCGATCGGCGGGCCGATAGTCCGCGACCGTGCCTTCTTCTTTTTTGGTATAGAACAGAATTATTTGCGCGTTCCGTTCGTCGTGCAATTTGACAATGTGCCGGGCGTGACTGTTCCGGCTTCGATAACAGCCCTCGAGGGCGAGCAGCGGGGAACCAACAACCCGACTGCTTTGTTTGGTAAGGTGGATTATCAAGTCAGCAGCAATAATTCGCTTAACATCCAATACAATTACACTCGATTTCGCGGTGAAAATTTCAACTTTGATAATCCACGACAAAACACAGCGGTCGAATCAAACTTTACCCGCAAAAATTCGAGCAACGGCTTTAAGACTGCATTGGTTTCCGTATTGAATTCGCGATTTATTAATGAGGTTCGCGGTCAGATTGCGACTGATAACCGTTTGGAAAGTCCGAACTCGACTAACGGGCAAGCCGTCGTTGCAGGTTTTGGAACACTCGGCGGAGACCGTGCCCGACCGCGTGTATTTGAAACGACACGCTACCAATTGACCGACAACGTGAGCTACGACACGGGCCGTCACAAATTCCGTTTCGGATTTGATACAAATATTAACAAAGTCTCACAGGAGCGTGAATCGAATACGCAGGCACGTTTTGATTTTGAAAGTCGGGCGGTCGGCGGCATCACTATCGCAACCGGGCTTGATAATTTCATCGCTCTGCGGCCCCGACGTTTCAGGCAGACGCTGGCGGCGGTAAACCCCGCAGATCTTATATTTACCGGTACGCAAAAAGAACTCGCCTTTTTTGCTCAGGATCGCGTTAAGGTTTCGAGCGAACTGACCCTTAATTTTGGTCTTCGTTATGAAGCGCAATATAATCCGCAGCCTCGCAATCCGAATCCGGCGATTCCCGAAACTGCGTTGATTCCCAATGATCTCAATCAATGGCAGCCGCGTCTCGGCCTAGCGTATGACTTCAAGGGACAAGGCAAAACTGTAATCCGATTAAGTGCAGGAATATTCGCCGCCCGGACGCCGGCAAATTTATTTCAACGCGTAACAACCGACAATGGTTTAACAACTCAGGAGATCGAAATCGCCGAAACGACCGCGTGCCGCAATTCGATAGTCGTCAATCTAGCCGGCTGCCGCCTGCGCGGCCCAAATGCGATCGTGACCTATCCCAACAGCCTTACAAATGTTACGGCCGCAGTCAGCGGATTTATCGTGCGTCCGCGCGTTTTTGGTTTTGATCCGAATTTTAAGAATCCGCGTTCGTTCCAAACGGCGGCAACTCTTGAGCAGAGGGTCGGGAAAGATCTGGTATTCACAGTCGGTTATATTCATAATTCAACCTACAATTTGCAGCGACGCATTGACCGAAATCTATTTCCACCGACGCTGCAGCCGAGCGGTTTTCCGATCTTTCCGACGACGCGGCCGAACACTGCCATATCGCAGCTGGAGATAAACGAATCGTCCGCACACTCACGCTACGACGCTCTTACTCTATCTTTGCGGCGACGTTTTGCAAGGCGATTTCAGTTCGAAGCCAACTACACGCTTGCCAACAATCGTGACGACGATTCTAATGAACGCAACTTTTCACGCGAGACGACGCTCAATCCGTTCGATCTGCAAGCAGAAGCAGGGCCTTCGAAACAGGATGTCCGTAATAATCTGAATCTGAGCGGGCTATATGATCTCGGTCGCGGGTTTTCGATCAGCACGATCCTGGTTGCACGAACCGGTTTTCCATACACCGCGTTGATCGAAGACGGGACAGATACCAACAACGATCAAAATGACGCCAATGAACGGGCGGTTGTCGGCGGTGTGGTTTCTCAAAGATTCGGCTTTCGCCAGCCGAGATTTTTCAATCTCGATCTTCGCCTTCTAAAGGCGTTCAGGTTGGGCGAAACAAAACATCTCGACCTATCGGCTGAAGTTTTTAACGTTACCAGGAACACAAATAAAGGATTCGGTGCCGATGCTCTTGCCAATTTCTGCACCGGAAACTCATCGCTTGCCGATACTGCAAATCCGCTGAATATCTCTTGTCCGTCTGGATTTTTCCCGAACATACGGGCGCAGGAACCAACATCGGCTCCGTCAACCGCACGATTCGGCGGCCCTCGTCAGGTGCAGTTCGGTGCTAAGTTTACGTTTTGAGATCGAGCAGAAGGAAGCAAATTCGTTTGCGGCTTTGTGTGAAATTCGTCATTCAAAGCCGCAAGCTATGACTGCTAATAATGCATGGTTCACCGCGCGAATCCGTCCGCCACTTAATAAATGTTCTCGCGTCTGCCGAAATTACTAATTCCTCTTTTGTTACTATCTGCAACTGATCTATCCGCTCAAAAGTGGCAACCGGTCAGCGATAGCCGCGAATCAAACATAAGCGGCATGGCGCTGATCGAACATAATAATCGCAACACCACATTTCTGATCGCCCACGACAATAAGAAAAAGGAACAGGTTCATGCCGCTATTCTCACCGTCGAAGGTTCGAAGGATCCAAAGTATAGCCCGCTTAAATGGATGGGCGCCGACATTCCGGTCGATATCGAAGCAGCGACATCTGTTCCGGATGTTCCCCGACAATATGCTCTCTTTACATCAGCCGGCCGCGTCTATCACGTCCGGTTAAACCTTGCGGCAGGTCGGCTTGAATTGATTCGTTCGTTCGACGTGCCTTCCATTCCGCAAAAAGCCGACTTCGAGGGATTTGCTCTTCAACGGTTGGATGGAATACTTCTTGCGGTATGGGCCGAACGCGGATTAACTGAAAAGCCGGCGACAGTATTTTGGGGGCGAATCGACATCGCAACCGGAAAGTTTTCCGATTTGCGTACTAGCGCATTCAAAGTTCCGTTTCCGCTCTCGAATGTTCGCCATATTTCTGACATCAAGGTTGACGCGACAGGTGCGGTTTTTGTAACCGCCGCATCTGATCCGGGCAATGACGGACCGTTTTCTTCGGCAATGTATTATGCCGGTGTTCTGGAGCGCGAAGCTAAAAAATCGTTCGTTTTCATTCGTTCGTCATTGCTCACCCGAATATATCGATTGGACGATCATAAGGTTGAGGCATTCGAATTTATCCCGGGATCAGACGGCGGAATTGCCTTCGGAACTGACGATGAAAATCTCGGTGCATCGCTTTTCACGACTTATTAAAAATAATCTCCTCGCTTGTGCGGAATCAACACTGCCAAGTTGATCGCAACCTCCAAGGTGGCAACTTCAAGATCGTTACCTCTATAATGTAACGATTATAATGTAACGATGCCTGAAAAATCGGATCGAAGAGATTTTCTAAAGATCTTGGTTGCGACATCTGCCGCGATTGCTCTTGCGCCGAATGTTTTTTCTCATTGGCGAAAGAGGTCGGCTGTGATAATCGGAGCGGGATTTTCGGGGCTGGCGGCGGCTTATAAATTGAATAAAGCGGGTTGGGATGTAACGGTTCTCGAGGCGCGGAATCGGATTGGCGGGCGTGTTTTTTCGCATCGGGATTCGGAGACTGGATTGATCTGCGAGCTTGGAGCGGAGTGGGTTGGGGAAAGTCATGAGCGGCTGAAGGCTCTTTGTCATGATTTCAAAATACCGCTTCAGAAACATCAGTTTGATGATTATCTTTTGCAAAACGGCAAGGTTTCGCCGCCCGGCCAATGGGGATTTTCGCCGCAGGCAAAAGCCGCTTTTGAGAAGCTGATAAAGGGTTACGACAAGCTCACGCTGCTCCAGCAAGCCAAGCTCGACAAATATGATTGGTGGAACTATCTCGAAAAGATCGGGTTTAACGAGGACGATCTGCGGCTGCGTGATCTGATGGACAGCACCGATTTTGGCGAATCTATCAGGCACGTTTCAGCATTTTCGGCGTTAGCTGAATATGCCGAATCCAGCCCTAAGAACGAGATGGATTACAAGATGACCGGCGGCAATTCGCGGCTTGCCGAGGAATTTGCGAAGTGGATCGGCGCTGAGAATATCAAGTTAGGTATGTTGGTCACAGACGTAAATCAATTGAAAGGAACGGTGACGGTAAAGACCGATAATGATTCGTTCAAGGCCGACGCTGTGATCTGCACGGCGCCGATCCAGAGCTTGCTAAAGATCAAATTCAACCCGCCGCTTCCCTCTGTTCAACGCGAGGCAGCCGAAAAATTGACCTACGCCCGCATTTGCAAGAACAGCGTGGTTTACGACGAGCGGTTTTGGAAAGACGAAAACTTCTCGATGGTTTCGGATACGACCTCGCATTACTATTTTCACAGCACGCAAAATCAAGAAGGAAAGCAAGGCATTCTGACCGCATACTCGATCGGCGAAAAGGCTGATGTGCTTGCGTCGCAATCCGACGAGCGTCGAATGCGAATCGTCGCCGGCGACCTGACCGATTTTAACGAAAACGCGCTGCGACTTGCGCGCCGCATCGTTTCTTACGCATGGCAGCGTGATAAATATACCGACGGCGCTTACGCTCTTTATCGTCCCGGCCAATGGTTTGGCATCCGACCAATCTTGCAGCGTTCGCACGGTAAAGTTTTGTTCGCCGGCGAACATCTCGCCGATTGGCAGGGTTTTATGGAAGGCGCGATAGAAACCGGCGAAGCTGCGGCCAAAAAGCTTATATAACGGACCCGCTGAGACAGGAAATTTAGAGCGCGGGGGCAAGCCCGCCTTCCCAACTTCGTGATGTTAACAAGCCTACATTTACAAGAGCATCTTAACCACATGCAGTCAGGAAGGCGGACTTGCCCCCGCTCTTTTAATGGTTCTGCCTGTGAGATTTAATATTTATTTAATACTCATTTCACATTCCATTAACTTCTGAACAATATTCTCTTCCTTGCTAACTAGAAAATTTTAGAACAGGTGCGCGAACGGCCGGTTTTGGCGGAGGCTGAAAACGCGTCCCGCACGTTAAATTCCCTATATAAAACCAAGCAAAGGAAGAAATATGAAACCGAAATTTGCAAAAGCATTTGCCGCAGCTATATTTACATTTTTGATATCCGTGTCCGTATTCGGTCAAACCGATCAGGGACGAATTACAGGCACCGTAACCGATGCAACCGGTGCGGTCATCCCCGGTGCGACGGTTACCGTTACCAATGAACAGACAGGCGAAGTGCGGACCGTTACGTCGAAAGGCGACGGCACGTTTATTCTTGTCGCACTGAAACCGTCGAACTACACGGTAAATGCTGTCGCCTCGAATTTTGAGGCATTGACGAAAAAAAGCATCACGGTTCTGGTCGGCCAGCAGGTAAACGTTGATATGAAACTGCTTGCGAGCGGATTGACCGCACAGCTTGACGTCGTTGCGGGTGAAGATTCGCTGATAAACGTATCATCGGCCTCGATGAGCGCCAACGTCAATCAGCGTGAGGTCGAGGGGCTGCCGATCAACGGCCGCCAGCTTTCGCAGCTTTATTTGCAGGCTCCGGGCGGTGTAAACAGCGGTTCGGGCACGTTTGCCGATATTCGATTTTCAGGTCGGGCCAACCAGCAGAATGTCGTTCGCTACGACGGCGTCGAAGGAACGGCGATCATCGATGCTTCGCCCGGCAATCTGAACGGCGAGGTTCCGTCGCCATTCCGACTTCAATCGAGCCTCGAAAACATACAGGAATTTCGCGTCGATTCGAGCAATTTCCCCGCCGAATTCGGAACAGGAACGGGCGGCCAGATCAGCGTCGTTACAAAATCAGGCAGCAATAGATTTCATGGTTCGGTTTTCGAATATCTTCGTCGAGACGGGCTGGACGCCCCTAATTTCTTCGACAACGCTGTGGCTGGAGTGTCGAAAAGCCAACTTACACTGGATCAGTTCGGCGGTTCGATCGGCGGCCCCATCATAAAGAATAAAGCCTTCTTTTTCTTTAGTTACGAGCAGTATCGCGGGCGTTTTGGCCTGAATTTTATCGAAGCAGCTCCAAGCTTGAGCCTTGCTCAGCCTGGAGCATTGATACCTGGAACAATGACGCCGGTCAATCCACTGATCCAACCATATATCGCTGCTTTTCGTTCGCCGAATGCGGTTTTGATACCCGGAGCAGCGGCAACGCCGGGGTTTGAAATATTGCAGCTTCAGGATTCGGAAAGGGTCGATGAAAAAGCAGCGGCGCTGCGGCTCGATTTTCAACTCAATCCGCTAAACAAGCTTTATTTCAGATTCTTTCGCGATCAGGGAACGGATATTTCGCCCGAAGGAATTTCGGGCCGCGTCGTAACGATCGAGGCGGTTCCGCAAAACGGCGTAATCGGATTACAGTCGATATTGAAATCGGACGGTTCGCTGATAAACGAATTCAAGCTCGGCTACAACGGTGCGCGAACGCGGATCAACGGCTCAGCACCGACGGTCGGCGGTCTCGATTTCTCGGCACTCACATTGAATATTTCGGGCAGCGTCGCCAATACCGGAATTGCCGGTCAGGGAACTTCTTCGGGAATCTCGATCCCCGGTGGTTTGGTTCGCGCTAATTCCGCGACGAATGGCCGCGGCCAGCCTTACACGCCGTATTCACTCGGATTTATCGACAGCCTTTCGGTTATCAAAGGAAATCACAGTGCGAAATTTGGCGGCGAACTTCGTCTGGTACGGCTTTACACTGATCGTCTCGGCGGCACGACATATACCTTTTCCAATCTCGCCGCATTTCTTGGAAATGCGCCGACATCGGTTCAATATCTTGGCGATGTGAGCGCTCCAAGCCCGTTTAACAACGGACTTACCGGCCAGCGACTTGCTAAGCAGGAATACTACATTGCATACGGGCAGGATGAATGGAGAGTTCGACCCGGATTTACGCTCAGCTACGGATTGCGATACGAATATTACGCACCGCTTCGCGAGCGAAACAACGGCCAGGTTTTGTTCGATATCGACACTGGCGTGATTCGGCCATCGAACGAGGCGGCATTTCTGTCTTCGAAAGCGAACTTTGGTCCGCGTATCGCGGCCACGTGGTCGCCGAATGTGCAGGGCGACGGCTTTTTCGGCGGCGGCAAGACGGTGTTTCGCGGCGGCTTTGGCATCTATTACGGGCCGGCGCCCCACCAGTTCCC
>JBOGOW010000167.1:0-7967 GCA_050748285.1 Pyrinomonadaceae bacterium | reverse complement strand
TTCCGACTGGGAACGCATTTACGCTATCCGCGATGAAGTTCTGAAAGCGCTCGAAGACGCGCGAACCGCGAAGCAGATCGGTTCTTCACTCGAGGCAAAGGTCATTCTCACAACCGATAAAGAAACAACGCGCTTTTTGCTCGATTATTTCGATCAATTACGATATATCTTTATCGTATCGCAGGTCGAGGTGCATGAAGGGAATGCGGACATTCCTGTCCGCATAGAAAAAGCCGACGGCGAAAAATGCGAACGCTGCTGGAATTACTCAACCCGAGTCGGTGAATTCGAAAAATACCCGACCGTCTGCGAACGCTGCATTGAAGCTTTGAATGAGATTGAGAAAATAACCGAAACGCAGACATCCCAACCTGCGTGATCGGGCAGAAACGCGAGTGTAAACGAGCGTGCCTTCTCACGCGGTAAAAACGCAGGTAGAGGTCTTACTTCGTGCGGGCTACGGACAGGGGGCAGAAACTGAGGAACACGGTTTGAAGAGAAGCGATTTTTTGTGGAAACTTGCATACCTTGCCATCGCGGGCGGGGTTTTTCTTATCGACCAAACGTCGAAAGCGTGGGCCGTGCGAAGGCTCAGGCTCGGCGATGAAATGAGCGTAATTTCCGGCTTTTTGAATTTTGCATACGCGCAAAATACGGGCATAGCGTTTTCGATGCTCGACGACCACGGCGACACGGGCCGTTGGGGACTTTCGATCGTTGCGATTATCGCCGGAACGCTTGTTCTCTTTTTTTTCTGGCGTACTCCACGCTCGGACGACCGCATCTTGGGTTCGTTGGCACTTTTGCTCGCGGGCATCGCCGGCAACGTCGTTGACCGCATTCGGCTAGGCTTCGTCGTTGATTTTATCGACGTCCAAATCGGCTCGTGGCATTACCCGACGTTCAACGTCGCCGATATGGCGATCGTATTCGGAGCGGGTTTATTGATCCTGGATATGCTGTTAACTAAACGAAAACCGGATTCGCAGGTGTCAATCCAAAATCCGAAATCCGAAATCTAAAATCGAAAGATGTATCCAGAACTATTCCGCATCGGCGATTTTCCTGTAACGAGCTACGGACTGTGGCTCGCGGTTGGGATGCTGCTCGCGCTGTTCGTCGCATCGCGGCTGGCGGCGCGCGACGGGCTGCCGCGCGAACGCATCTACGATCTCGGCCTTTGGACGCTGCTCGGCGGTCTGCTCGGTTCGAAGATACTGATGTACATTGTCGATCCGAATGTGCATATCTTTACGCTCGATTTCCTGCGTTCCGGCGGTGTTTTTTACGGCGGGCTGATCGGTGGATTTTTCGCGGTCGTGATATTGATGCGTTATCACAAACTGCCGTTTTGGAAAGTCGCGGATGCATTTGCACCTGCGCTTGCTTTGGGGCAGGCTTTTGGACGGCAGGGCTGTTTCGCTGCGGGATGTTGTTGGGGCAAGCCGACTGATCTTTTTTGGGGCATACATTTTACCGAAAAAGGCCACGAATACACCGGCGTTCCGATGTACGGCCCGACAAACGAAGAACTCTTTCTGCACCCGACGCAATTGATCGAATCGTTTACGATGCTCGCGGTTTTCGGCCTACTCGTTTGGCTCCATCGAAATAAGAAATTCGACGGTCAGGTTTTGATCGCTTACGGATTTATCTACTCGACATTCCGTTTCCTGATCGAATTCCTCCGCGACGATCCGCAACGCGGCGACCTTTTCGGTCTGTTTGCGACTATCGGGCTTTCGCCATCGCAAATCATCAGCCTTGTCGTTGCGGTTGCCTCGGGGATTTTCCTCATAATGCGACATCGTGCGGCACAGGCAGAAACACGACCGGTAGGGAGTGTGCCCGATTAGTTTTCGAGCGGCACACTCGCTACTGCTCGTGTTCAGCTTTTATGCCCGACGATCTTCAGCTAACCGTAAACATCGCAGATAGTGGTACGCGTCTTGATGCATTTCTCGCGGACAAGATCGAAGGCTGGTCGCGCTCACGGCTGCAACGATTGATCGTTGACGAAGACGTTCTTGTAAACGAAAAACCGGCAAAGCCCTCGTATAAATTACGCGCGGGCGACGAGATCGATATCGATCTTTTCGAAGAGCCGACCGCTGTTTTCGAACCCGAAGACATCCCGCTCGATATTGTTTTTGAAGATGAATATCTCACTGTCATAAACAAACCCGCCGGAATGGTCGTTCATCCCGGAGCGGGTAATTCGACAGGCACGCTGGCAAACGCGATCGCATTCCATTTTTTGCTAAAGCCCGCGCGTTCCGGGCCCCCCGCCGGAGCACCTCCAAGCGGGGTGGCTAAGCAATGGCGATATATGCAAGCACCCGATACCGCCCTTACTGACGTGCGGGCTTGTGCAAGCAGTGTCGGAATCGTCCATCGTCTGGACAAAGACACCTCCGGCCTGATTGTCGTTGCCAAAGACGAGCAGACGCACGAGGCGCTTTCCGAGCAATTTCGATACCGCGAAGTTTTCAAATCTTATGTCGCGCTAGTCCATGGCAGCCCGAAGCAAAATTCCGGCACGATCGACCGGCCAATTGCACGCGACCGCTGGCATCGAACGAAAATGACCGTCGCGGCAAATGGCCGCAACGCGCTCAGCTTGTGGAAAGTGCGGCGGCGATTCGAAAAATTCACGCTTCTCGATGTCGAGATAAAAACCGGCCGCACGCATCAGATCCGCGTGCATCTCGCCTCAATCAATCACCCGGTCGTCGGCGATGAAACTTACAACGAAGGCCGCGACAACACCGTTGCCAATATCGACGTCAAAAATGCGATACGAATAATGGACCGATTTTTTCTTCATGCTGAGAAATTAACTTTCACGCACCCGCAAACTCGTGAGAAGATGAAATTCGAATCGCCCTTGCCGGAAGAAATTGAAAATTTGCTCAAAGAGCTGCAGGCAACATGACGCGGGGGCAAGCCCGCCTTCCTGACTGCGTTAGGTTGAGACGCTTTGATTCAAGTGGTTTTTTTGTAGTTAGTTTAATAGGCGACAGGTTGAGATGCTTTGTTTAGAGTGAGTTTTTCTTGTAATTAAATTAATGGGCGGGCTTGCCCCCACAATTCTCTCACTTGTTTGAATTTGATCTTGTTTGTAATTAAATTGATGGGCTGTAAATTGGAACAAATATTCAAATTAGTCGCAGTCAGGAAGGCGGGCTTGCCCCCGCCAGTCTTATTGACCATGAAAAATAATGTGCAAAAAGGCGGCATTATTTTCTTTCTAATACTGCTTTCTGCTTTCTGCCTTCTGCCGACTGCAAATGCGCAGCCGCGCGATTTCACACGTTGGGTCAATCCGTTTATCGGAACCGGCGGGCACGGGCATACGTTCCCCGGCGCGACGATGCCGTTCGGAATGGTGCAGCTTTCGCCCGACACGCGCATCGACAACTGGGACGGCAGTTCAGGCTATCACTACTCCGACGACGTCATCTACGGCTTCTCGCACACGCATCTCTCCGGCACCGGCATCCCGGATGGCTGCGATATTTTGCTCATGCCGCTCCTTGAAACGGCCTTTGAGGCCAAGGCTGGAGATAAGACCGTTAACGGATATGCCTCTAAGTTTTCACACGCAAACGAAAAGGCTGAGCCTGGCTATTACTCGGTCATCCTTGACGATGACAAGACTCGGGCTGAGCTCACATCCACTGAGCGAGTCGGGTTTCACCGTTACACCTACCCGGCCTCGGATGACACCAAGATCTTATTGGATTTGAAGTGGCGTGACCGGGTTCATGACTCTGAAGTTCGAAGAGTAGGCGATAGACGACTGGAGGGCTTCCGCACTTCGACGTCATGGGCAAAAGATCAGAAAGTGTACTTTGTTGTCGAATTTTCCAAGCCTATCCGGCATGGAGTATTCGGAAGCGGCAACCGCTTTGAATCTCTGGGTTGGAAAGGCACCGATGTCAAAGGACTACTATTCTTTGGCCCTTCTAAACGAGGCGAACAGATATCAGTTAAAGTTGCCATCTCGTACGTCTCGATCGAAGGCGCGAGAAAGAATCTCGAAGCCGAGCTTCCCGGTTGGGATTTTGACAAGGTTCGTGCAGATGCAAAGGCGGCGTGGAATAAAGAGTTGAGCAAGATCGAAGTTTCGGGAGGGACAGACGATCAGACGACCACTTTCTATACGGCTCTTTATCACACGATGATCCACCCAAACGTCTTTAACGACGTTGACGGCCAGTACAAGGGACACGACGGCAAGATACATCAACTGCGGGGCGCGGACACTCCTGTCCGCATGAGCGTCGCTTCGACGCGAACAAGCGCTAATCAGTCGAAGTCTTCGTCGGGCAGCAAATCTTTCGCCGGAGGAACCGGCGATGCGGACAAGAGTGTCCGCGCTCCGTCCGAACAGTACACCGTCTTCTCCCTCTGGGACACGTTCCGGGCGGCGCATCCGCTTTATACGATCATCGATCAAAAACGCACGGTCGATTTTATCAATACGTTTATTCGGATTTACGAACAGGGCGGGCGGCTGCCCGTCTGGGAGCTTTGGGGCGAAGAGACCGACACTATGATCGGCTACCACGCCGTCTCGGTCATCGCCGACGCGATGGCGAAAGGGATAAAAGGCTTCGATTACGAAAAAGCCTACGCCGCCGCCAAACACTCCGCCAATCTCGACCACTTCGGCCTCGCCGCCTACAAAAAACGCGGCTACATCTCAATGGAAGACGAAAACGAATCGGTCTCAAAGACGCTCGAATACGCCTACGACGACTGGTGTATGTCAGTCATCGCGAGACGAATGATGGCAAGACGATCCTTCGAACTCTTTTCTTCGGGTGCCTCCGATGCTGAGTTAAACACCGACGCGAAGTTTCGGGATTATGAAAATACCTGGAAGCAACACTTGCGGCGGTCTTATAATTTTGAGAATCTCTTTGACCCACAGACAGGCTTTTTTCGCCCAAAACGAAACGGCGGCTTCGTTAGCCCTTTTCTACCGAACGAAGTAACTTTTCACTACACTGAAGCGAATGCCTGGCAATATGCTTTTTTTGTACCTCACGATATAGAGCGCTTGATCACTTTGATGGGAGGGCACGAGAAGTTTGCCGCTAAGCTGGACGAGTTGTTTACTACGAACCAAAAACTCGCCGGCCGTGAACAACCGGATATTACCGGTCTGATCGGCCAATACGCTCACGGCAATGAACCGTCCCACCATATTCCGTATCTTTACAGCTACGTCGGCCAGTCTCGGAAAACTCAGGGGAGTGTCAGACAGATCATGTCGCAATTCTACAAGAATGCGCCGGATGGATTGATCGGAAACGAGGACTGCGGTCAGATGTCTGCGTGGTACGTTATGAGCGCGCTTGGTCTCTACCAGGTCCTGCCCGGCTCTGAGCAATATGTTCTCGGGTCACCTCTCTTCAAACGCGCCGTTATCAAATTAGAGAATGGCAAAAGCTTCGTCATAAGCGCACCGTTGAATTCCCCAAAAAACATATACGTTAGATCGCGGCGAATTAACGGCAAACCTTGGGGACCGGGAGCCATTTTCCATACGGATCTGTATGCCGGAGGGACGCTTGATGTTGAGATGAGTCTAACGCCCGATCCAGCGGATCTTGGTTTCGCTTTTGATATAGAGAGAGTTCCCCTGTTCGTGGCGGTGCCAACTATCGAAGGCATACGTGTTTTCAAGGACAAGACAACTATCACGCTAAAGGCAATGTCGCCAAACTCGAGGATCACTTACACGACAGACAACTTTGGCGAGGAGTTTGCCCGCAAGACCCAAACCTACACAGACCCGTTCACGATCGATGAAACGACGAAAGTTGAAGCGTACGCTACTGACATAAAGACGGGCGCCGAAAGTATGAAGGTCGAGGCGGTATTCTCGAAGCGTTCCAACGACTGGACGGTCAAGGTAATCTCCGGCTACAGCACGCAATACACGGGCGGTAGTGATGACGCGATCGTTGACGGAATTCGCGGGACGGTGAATTTTGCGAGCGGAGAATGGCAAGGCGTGCAGGGCAAACCTTACGAAGCGGTGATCGATCTGCGGCGTGAAACCGAAATAAAAGAGTTGGGTGGCAGCTTCCTGCAGGTCGCCGGGCCGTGGATATGGGCACCGTCAAAGGTCGAATTTGAGTTCTCAAGCGATGGCAAAGATTTCTCGAAGATCGGCGAGGTGCTTTCGAAAACGTCCGTCACCGATATGCAGCCGAAGATCGTCGAGTACGTTCTGCTGCTGAAAGATAAGAACTACAAGGCTCACTATGTCCGCGTAAAAGCCTTCAACATCGGCAAAATACCATCATGGCATCCGGGTGCCGGCGGCGACCCGTGGATATTTGTCGATGAGATCTTTATCAAATAGAATGCGAAAGCCCGCACGTAAGTAAGGGCGATACACTCAACTTAGGATACGCGAGTATGGCGCGGTAAAAGAATGTCGAAGTTTTCCCAGTGTCGGATGTACCGCCCTTACTTACGTGCGGGCTTGCGCATTTTAGACCAAACGTTGTTTGGGTGCATCTAATGTTGAGGGGCTTTATGGATAGACGTTATTTCTTAAAAACAAGCGGTATTGGGTTGGCGAGTTTTGGGCTTATGGCTGCGGCACCGGAGTTTTTGCATCAGTTTGCAGCGGCGCAAGGCGCAAACGGTTTCGGCAAAAAGAAAGTTTTGGTGACGATCTTTCAGCGCGGTGCGGTCGATGGGCTGAACATGGTAGTGCCGCACGGCGATTCGGCGTATTACGACCTGCGGCGGACGATAGCGATTCCGCAGCCGGGAAAAACGGACGGGACTATCGATCTCGACGGGCATTTCGGTCTGCATCCGACGATGAAACCGCTTGAAGCGTTTTGGAAATCGAAACAGCTTGCGGTAATTCACGGTGCCGGTTCGCCGGACAACACGCGTTCGCATTTTGACGCGCAGGATTATATGGAATCGGGCACGCCTGGTTACAAAGCGACGCGCGATGGCTGGCTAAACCGTGCAATGCAGTCAACCGCCGGAAAAGACGATTCGCCTTTTCGCGCGGTTTCGATGACGCAGTCGCTGCCGCGTTCGCTTTACGGTAAAGCACCATCAGTCGCAATGACAAATCTTTCCGATTTCACGATCAAGGCCGGGCTATACACCGCCGATCTGAAAGGCGGTTTCGAGGGCATTTACCAACAGAATGCAAAAGACAGACTCGGCGAAATGGGCAAGGAAACTTTCGAGGCGGTCAACTATTTGAAGCAGGCGAATCCGGGACAATACAAACCGGAAAATGGCGCCGCTTACCCAAATACACAGTTCGGTCGCTCTATGCAGCAGATCGCTCAGATGATAAAAGCGGGCATCGGACTTGAGATCGCATTTACCGATACCGGCAACGACATCCGCTGGGACACGCATACGAACCAGGGCGGTTCGAACGGCCAATTAGCAAATTTTCTCCGAACCTTTTCTCAGGCGATAGCGGCGTTTGCCGCCGATCTCGGAAAGCGAATGGATGACGTCGTACTGCTTACAATGAGCGAATTCGGCCGCACGGCACGCGAAAACGGCGGTCGCGGAACCGATCACGGCCACGGCAACGCAATGCTCGTGCTTGGCAATTCCGTAAAAGGCGGAAAGGTTTACGGCGAATGGAAAGGGTTAAAGAACGACCAACTAAACGAAGGCCGCGACCTCGCCGTTACGACCGATTTCCGCGATGTCTTTGCCGAGGTCGCAAACAAACATCTCGGCACAAAAGACCTACGCAAGCTGTTTCCGAATTATGCGGCTGCGGCGAACAAGTTTCGCGGGTTTCTGGGTTAAGTCTCGGCTCAGAAGAATGAATTTAGGCATAATGGACATTTTTGATGCTGAAAAGGCTGTAAGTAATTGGTAGCATTAACTTTGAGGTAGGTCAAAGGTAATGAACAAAAAAAGTGCTTTTATTGCGGGTCGAAAATCGTCAA
>JBOGOW010000166.1:0-7986 GCA_050748285.1 Pyrinomonadaceae bacterium | reverse complement strand
CGCTTCGACAGGTCAAGCAACTTACTTTTCCATGCGGAAATGGTCGCTGCGACTCGTTCACTAATCGGAAGGGAAGGTAGGGACACGTTTCTCCTGAAAGGCTCCATGGAAAACCGGAACCCGTAAACTGACAATTGTATTCTGTGTGATTCAAAATAACGTGAAAGAGGCGAAAAATCAATTGTATCAAGGCCAATGCACCGTGACATTGTACGGCTAGCTGTCGATAAAGACCTTTCTGGGATGGGGCCAATCACCCTTGCACTGGATGGATAGGCCCGGTCGACGGATGCGAGTACTTTTGCAGTCGATGTTGCCGGGCGGTTGGCATTGATGGATCAGAAGGGTCTCGATGTCCGCGAGGAGCTGGGGTGAATACCGGTTTCCGATCGGCAGCTGAACCAGACCAACGATGATACTGTGTTCGAAGACACCCAGCTCCTGTTCGACGTAGTTCCAAAATGAGCTTTTTCCCGAGCGTGACCATCTTCGCCTGACGCTCGAGGCGAGAGCACCTACTTTCCCGATGTATAGCAGTTCACCATCTGCGTCGGTGTAGCAGTAGAGGCAACGGGTCAACTGCCATAGGTCTGTCGACTCCTCGTTAATGTGTTGCCAATCGACGATAACCTTCATAAAGATGCTCCTCTGGTGTTCGAAACAGCATGAGTATAGCCGGGGTTGAACGTACCGACTTTACCTTTTTCTACGGCCGTTAGCGCCGAAAGGTCGCGAAGGCTGCCGTCGATAACATCATACGCGCGTCCACCGGCGAGGCGGCGCAACACCTCGGCGATCACCAACGTAGATGTAAAGAGTCCGACAAATGCTGCCCCTACCGAACGGTTCGCCAGGAGCGTTAGCCCGCAGTTATCAAATCCAGAAGTCGCGAGTGCGTTATAGGCGGGGACCGACGGCGGTACTGCCTGCTCGGCGTCGGGCGGGGCCTTTACGAATTCGGTCCAGGTGTTCGCGGCTTTTTTCCCGCCGGGAAACGTATGCATCTGAAACGCAAGATATTCCTCTCCGCCCTTACCGAGACCGGCTTCGATCACATGGTCAAAGCCGACATCTTCTACAACGCGTCTTGCGATTGCATTGTCGATGCCGCAGATCGCGAGCCTGGGCTCGTCAGAATTGATCTTGAAGTCGTTAGCGAACAACCGTTCGACGACCATTGTCGTAAACCCGCGTCCCTCCGCCCAGGCGGCCATCGCCCTGGTCTTATACTGCTTCAACTTCGATCTATCGGTCAGCGGTGAGGTGCTGTCATTAGCTGGCACTAATTTATCGGTGTCCTGCAGGACGAGTCGAACCTCGTCCGGTCTTGAGAAAGGCAGGAATCCAAGCGTCCAAAGGACTGCCTGGCCGAGATGTCCTAGACCAATGATCCATAGGTTGGACGGTAATAACTCCAACGCCGGGCCGTGATAAGTGTTTGGCGAAAAGAAATCGCTGTTCGACGGATCCCAGAGCGAGAGACCTACAGCTCGCTTGCCGGCATACGCATTACGCCCACGCACGTATTGGAAAGCCTCAGACACGGCGAGGGCACCGGCTAAAACCCCGGCGGGTGTGAACTCGGTTTGCTCCGTAAGCCTGAGCTTGTCGGCGACCGGAGCCACAGCCCCAGTCCAGCCCTCGAAGGTCGTCCGTACACCAAAGTCCCCGGTGAGAACCGTAGTGTTTACGTCACCGACAACGATCTCCGGCATTATCTTTCCCGAGGTGATCTGCGGATGGCCGCCCACACCAGCGACGGCATCTCGCAACGACACGTAATTATCCAGCGGCACGCGAAGAGGCACGTCGGCACATCCGACGACCTCAACGCCCCCGAGGAAGCAACGTCTCGCGGCGTTGACGGCGGTCAGTAGAGTGGCCTGCAGAGTTGCCGAATCTGCGACATCCGGCCCAACGTGGATCCGTATCGCGTAGCCTTCAAATATCGCTGCTGCCTCTTCAAGCGTCGCTGCCTCACCGCTGTCAACCGCGAGTTTTATCGTGCGGCTCAAATTGTCGCTTATATATTGCGTTTCGATCATAGTTGTTTAACCCCAACGGCCAATATAAAAGTATTTGTTGCTACGGCGGCCGCTATGGTCATCCCATGTGTAGCTTCCTTGGAATTCGTAAATACCGAGATCTCGAGCGGTCGGCGATCCTGCGGCATAGTTCGGGACGATAAGGGCGACGTGTCCCCGGTTGGAGATCATCGGATTATGCCTATCCGACTCGCTCTGCCTCGCGACACCAGGGTGGACATGGATGTCTGCAACGACTGTCAGCCGGTCACGACGACAGATTTCCCAAAGCTTGCCGTAGCCGGCTCCGTCAAAGACGACGATCCCGGTGTCGAGCGAATGTGGGTCAACATCGTCGTAATACTCAAAGCGGACGATCTCGCGACGCCCCTTTGTCTCCCGACCAAGTAGAAAGGCCCCGCTCTCGTGAGTTCCCCGCGTCCGTCTCCGCAGCTCGTCGACACCCTCTTGCCAAACACGACTTGAGCACGAGAGCTGGTGATCAGGAGCCGCGAGTGCCCGTATAATCCGTCGAATTAAGTAGATCATGAACAATTTGTAAGTACTGTGTTATGTCGCGTGCCGGTGACCATATCATATGGGGATACAGCCTCGGCCACTGGTCGTGACCGGCTATCGCCAGCCGATCGCACGGTATGTATATCGCAATGCCCTCTTTCCAGCCGGGGTTGAACGCCGCTTGAACACGATCGGGGCCCGCCGGCCACCCGGCGAAGTCCATCCCCCAGTTCTTGTCGACGTCCCATGGCCGCGCGGTCGGCGGGTCTACTCGGTAGTTAAGCAGGTCAAACCTGAAGAAATACTCGTTTGGAGCCTTATCACGCGGTGCGGCAGATATGGCGATAATTGCGTGCGGCCAGTCGACCGAGATGAGTCTCCATCGTCCTCGGTCGACTCCGCTGATAAAGGGCCCGGCTTGCACGTCGGCCTCAAACGTGAGCTCGTCCGGCTTTTTTGCCATTACGCCGCTCCCTCAACGCGTTCCTTCGGCACGAGGTCAAAACACACCCGGCAGTCCGGGCTGGCCGTGAGTGTGCCAATGTGGACATCTTCGTCTGGTCGTCTCGCCGTGCCGCAGATCTGCAGGGCATGTTTGGGCGCGTCGAGCTTGTCGATCTCGAACTTCGCATCCGCCCATTTCTTAACCTTGCCGACGGTCGTTGATGGGGGAAACGTTTCCTCGATCGATCGACCATTAAAGTTGACCGTCACCGCGATCTTTCGGCATCGGTTGATATGCAGCCGATCGCGATCCTTGATGCCAAGCGATTCGAACGTCCTATCCGTTGCGAGACCGTCCCCGTCATCCTCACGGGTGATGGCAGCCTTCTTAGAATCTCGTACATCCGCCGGGATCATTTCGAGTCCCCGTAACCAGTCGACAAGACTTTGAGACCTGCTCGCCTTTACCAGTAGGACGTCGGCGACCCCCTCAGCTTGTAGAAATAGTTCCAGTTCTGTTTTTTTATTTATGTTTGTATTGGTCATTAATGGTATTACCTCGATCTTGATATTTGTCAGCAGTCTGAGCTTTGCCTTATCAGGTGCTCGCAAAACTGCCTACACTACGCCAATAGCGTCGGGAGGACAGAACCGGAAAATTAACTTTTTGCTTAAGCGGAAAATTAGCCTTCGGCGGCGGGACAGATAAAGTAGTGGGGGCACCGGTTGCACGTGTAGTCACTGGGGGACGAAGGGAATTCGCCGGCCGTAATGCCGGCGATCGCGGCTTCATATTTTGCGACGCGGGTGTCGATTGTTTTCTTTGGTAGAGGTATTTCGATGAACTCGGCACGTGCAAGGTAAAAGGTTCCGACGCGAGATCCACCGGTCGCCGAGATATCGTTGGCTGCTTTCGCAAGCAGGCCATAGATAGGATTTGTTAATTCGTTTTTTGTCCGTCGGCCGGTTCGAAATCGTCTGATCGTTAGCACTGTCCCGGTTCCGGTCGAAACGATGTCGGCGTGATCGATCGGTACAAGGATCTTACCGCCCGACACGGCCAGAGTCACTTCATTTGGCAACACGTCTCCAGCGACCCGTAGCCCATCGACAGCATGTTTGATCATCCGAGTCGCGATGTCTTTGTACTTCACCTCAAGATGATGTCCGCTCGGTCCGTTTTCCGACCAGGTTTCGTCGAGTACCACCAGCACGGCAGCTTCGTCCACCGTCCTCTGTTCCCGGCGCTCGGTTTGCATCCATCGAACGGTCGAGTAAACGCACTTATGAAACCGGACGTATGCAGCGTCGTCACTCCGTCCACTGACGCCGAGAACGACCTGGTACAGGTATTTACGAGGACAAGTTGTGTAGAGGGATAGATCGCGCTCGTTATGTATCTCTGGCGGTTCAAACGATATCGCTGTGGGAAGTTCGGCCTGAAATTCCTGGCGTACAAAATCCCATGTCGCCACCGAACTCAAAGCGTTTTGGAATGACGTGTTCACCAAGGACAGAAAGTCCGAAGGACCCCGGTTGCTGGATTTATAACGAAGAGCCCGCGAGACACACAGGTGATCCCTAGCCCGAGACATGGCCACGAAGAAAAGGCATTCTTCCTCTTCCTTAGACCAATCGGGATCGAGCTCGGAGAGCAAGCCCATCGGTGGCGGACATGGATTGTATGGGGATGTCATCGGCAAATAGGTTTTCGCAACCGTTGGAACGAAAACCGCCCGAAATTCAAGCCCCTTGCTGGCATGTATCGTCAATACCCTGACAGCATCGATCGCGTCAGCCCAGTCGTCCGTCTGCCGCAGTTGCTTTTCATCGCCGAAGATCTCAAGCCAGCGAACATATTGTAATAACGTGTGCTTGGGATCGACGCCCGGATTCTTTGGTATTCCGAGTCGGCTATGGACGAATTGCAGCAATTGGTAGATAGCGAGTCTTCGCTGTTGACCGGCAACGGTGTCATCACCGAGCAGCTGGGCGAGATACGAGCTTCGATCAAAAAGGTACCTGATAAGTGTCTTCCAAGCTGAACGGCCGTAAGTTAGATCCTCAAGATGAGCTGCGATCTTCTTAAGAGTCTCTTTTCCCTCAGTACCGATGCCTTCCGTGGAATCACCTAATTCCAACGCTCGTGGAAACGGGGTGTTCTCCGTCTTCGCTCGACGCCGAAGCGTCAAGATATCGCCCAGCGAAAGATCGTATTCCGGAAATCTTGCGACACGGAGCAGGGCGCGCCCTTCAGGATCGTAAGCGAGCGACAACAGGGAGAGCATGTCGCGGATCTCGGCCCGCTCGAAGAAATCGCCGAGATAAAGGATCGGGATATTCTCCTCCTCAAGGATCGTTGCGATACGCGCAAGCGTCGTGTGCGTTCGACAGATCACGGCTTGGTCGCGATAAGGTATTGCTTCTTCAGTATTGAGCCGTTCGACTTCACGGGCGATGCCGATGGCCTCGGCCTCGTCGGTTATCGCGATTTCAAACCGTGTGGCCGGCTCGGTCTCAGTTCGATCGGCGATCCACGGAGTGAACTCACGTCCTTTTGAGGCCCTCATTTGACCCGCCAGCTCGCTAAACGCAGAGATTATGCTCGGTTTGGAGCGATAATTCCTTCCTAGTGAGATCACCCGCCTGGCCGCCGGAAAGTCCTCATGAAATAGACGGATGTTGGCCGTCGTCGCACCACGCCAACGATGGATCGACTGGCGAAGATCACCGACTGCCCATAGATTTTTGCCATCGCCTACGAGCGCCTTAAGCAGCAATCCACTGGCACGGTTTACGTCCTGGTACTCATCGACCAGCACATGGGTGTGCTGGCGACGAACCAGAATACGAACGACTTCTTTTTTGGTGAGCAACTCGATCGACCGGCAAATAAGATCGCTGAGATCGAGACCCCCATCGTTCTCCAGACGTTCCTGGTATTTGGCGTAAACTTCGGCGACTTCGATTGCTTTTTCGGCTCTTTCGGTCTCTTCTGGGCTAGCCGCTGCTGCCAATTGTCGATTCGCTAATTCAAGATAGGCGGCCGGTCCGACATTCTCGTCCTTTGCCCTCGAGATCGCCTTCAAGATATCGCCCAGATATCGCGTGGGTTCGACTAGGTATTCGTAATATTCGAGGTTGAGATCGGGCAGCATCTGTTCGAGCAGAAACAGCGAATCGATCGGATCGAGAATTGCCGGCTCCGCCGACAAGCCGATCGAAGTTCCGTACTTTCGCAGAAGATTTAGCCCGAACGAGTGGAAAGTCTCGATGATAACGGAACCGGCCTGGTCAGGCGCGAATCTAAAAACGCGTTCGCGCAGCTCGGCGGCGGCCTTGTTAGAAAAGGTGAGGACCAGTATTTTGCGCGGATCAACGTCATTGTTGAGAAGATGCAGGATGCGGCCGACTAGTGTACGTGTCTTGCCCGTCCCGGGCCCCGCATCTATAAGCTGGGGTCCGTCCTTGACACATGCGGCGTCCTCCTGAAAACCGTCGAGTGTAAGCGAGGGTTCATCAGCCACGCTTTCGGGTTCGGGGGTGGTTTGAGGGACCAGCAGAGCATAGGCTAGCTGGTGACACACGAGTTCGATGCTCAGACCGGTTTTCTCCGCGATCGAGGTCGCGTTCAGCTTGTCGTCGACAAACCACCGACGCAGCAGATCACATGGCAACAGTATCTCGCGAGCAAATACATTCGCCTCAGTTTCGATACGCTCCTGAGGTCCGTAGCCCTGGACACGATGCACGCCGAGGGGAAGCTTGCTCTCAGACGCTTCCGTATCGAGATTGGTCTCGGAGCAGGTTCTCGCGCCGTGGGCCAACTCGATGTGACCCATTTCGTGGGCCTGGTTGTATAGTGCGATCCATTCCTCGACATCCTTGTCAAAAAGGATGACGTCACGGTCGATGCGGGCGAGAGCACCACGAAGGAACTCGTGACCATTCGGCAGGCCGATCGATGTGACCTTGAGTTCGCGGGCGGCACCAAGGATAAGGTTAGCGAGTTCGATATCGGCGTACCCGTGGCCGGTCGATTCGCAGACCCTGTTGCGCAGGTCGCGGGCCTTAGAACGAATGGGAGCCCATTTATGCATAAATTAGCTAGATCGGTTTACCTGGTCAAGCCAGTAGGTCTTATCCTCATCGCTCATTAATGGATCTTTTTCTATGAGCGAAGCAAAGTCAGTTTGTACGATCTCAGGAGCCGCCTCGGCCTTGTAATGTGAGGCGGTAGGCGCGAGCGGCCGAAACGAGTACGCTAGTATCGAGGCGACATCTACGGACATGGCATTGGCAACCAGATCGAACATTTTCTTTGGTATCGATTCAGGCTTTACCTCTCGCGTATCAAGCATCCGGACCATTATTTGGGACACGCGCAACTTGTCGGCAAACGACTGCGGCGTATCGCCCCGCGACTCGACCGCGTCGAGAAGGCCGGGAATCTCATCCGGACTTTCTGCTTGTGCGACTGTCGGTTCGCGATGATACAACTCATACAGAGCGTTCTGTACCAGGCTGGCTGTTTTTGCCGCAAGTAAATCCTCTTGCTCCGGTGTATAGGTAAGCAGCGGGATCTCCAGGGTTGCCCTGAAAAAGCCTGCGGCCTCATGCAGTTCAGTCTCAAATTGCGGATGCTTTTCTATATACTGGGGCAACACCTGGGCAGACCCACTCTCAAGATCCGCAAAAAACTCATTCATTACGTCGTCCAACTTCATGTAGTCGGCCATCATATATTCCTTCCTTTGTGCCATTTGGCGATCTTCTCGTCTATAGCTTGGAACCAATTTCTTACGGCTCGGGGCGTCACGCCATAGTAACGCTCGATCGTCATAACACCTTGCTTCGGACTCTCCGTGGGCCACCCGTACACATGACGCATTATATAGACAGTTCGCTCCTTGTCCGTAAGCAGATCGAGTGCCTCTAACAGGTCTGCCTTGACGTCGGGCAAAACCCGCGGGTCTACAAGGACAGGGGGCAATCGTTT
>JBOGOW010000165.1:0-8041 GCA_050748285.1 Pyrinomonadaceae bacterium | reverse complement strand
GGCTTATACAACCTGGCTTATGGCATTACGGTTTTTCCGGCCTCGCTTTTGTTCGGGTTTCTCTGGAGCACCGCAGGCGTCGAAACCGCATTCGCCGTCAGCGCGTCGATATCGATTCTCGCGGCGTTTTTGTTGTTTGGTGTGAAAGCAAAGCAAATTTCCGGCATTACTTGACAATAAACCCGGATTACGCGGGTAGAAAACATTTTGGCATCCGCGTATCTAATCTTTAGTTTAATGAGAGCTAAGAGCCACCAGCTAAGAGCTTTCAGCCAGGTTTCAAGCGAAAAAAGCCTCAGTTCCAGGGTTCACTCGCTAATAGCATGTTCCAAATACGTAATCCGGGATAAACGAATATTCGTATGCGGCTATGCCGCAGGTGCGGTTGAAAACACGGCGGCACAGCCGTAGATTTGGCATAAGCGAACGGTGAAGCAGAGCTTTACCGCAACTAGATGGGCAAAGCCCAAACAGACCGAATCAGTTCAAATTTACCGAATTGATCACCTCGCGAAATGTGTTCCGGTAGCGAAACTCTTCGGATTCGGGAACGACCGTGATCGCATAAAATACATAGCCGTTCCGAAGCTGTGCAGTGTAAATATTTACAACTTCATTTCGCACAGTAACCGGTGATCGGCCAAAAAGCATCGCAGTATATCCCTGTTTCGAATCAAGATATTCATTCGATATCGAATTACGCTGTCGCAGATAGCTGTTGGTCTGAAGCAGTCCGCTGACAAACGACTGCGTTGCATTTCGCAGGTTTGAATCTTGCGGTTGAAAAACACCCATCATCAAGCCGTGTGTAATACCTTGAGAGCCGTAAGCTCCCTCCGGAGAAAATGTTACGTCCGACTGGGCTGGAAACTCGCGCCAGTTTGTCGGCACGTCAACGCGGAACAAACTGCCGCCTGTATAGGTTCGCGACTGACGCGATGGAAGACTTACCGAGTTCGAATATCGCCCTCCGGTCATTGCGGAAGTTGAGGTTCCCTGACCTTGCCGATCTTTCTCGATCTGCGCCATCGTTCGCGCCGGCGCCAGCCGCCCAAGCGACGCCTGAACTCGTTCAAATTCGCGTGTCGATTTGATCGGTTCGCGTGAAACATTTAATCTCGCCGCTTCCTGATTGATTTTTTGATAACGGTTGCCGGGATCAGGGTGGCTGCTCAGCCATTCCGGTGCCCGCGAGCCTTCACTTTGAGCTTCGATCGTTCGAAACATATTTGCAAGGTCGCGCGGGTCGTAACCGGCGTCGGCCATTATTCGCGCACCGAGAATATCGGCATCGGATTCGTATGCGCGGCTGTATTTTGTTTGCCATGCTGCGGCAGCAAGAGCTCCGGCCTGGGCACCTGTTTGACCTGCAAGGATCGCACCGCCGAGTATCAGCCCGAGTTGGCCGAGAACGCTGCCGGCACTGCTTTGTTTCGTCGCCTGCGCGGTAGCGTGGCGGAGCGCGACGTGGCTGATCTCGTGTGCCATAACCCCAGCCATTTCCCCCTCGTTTTTTGCCGCCTCGATCATTCCGCGATTTACATACATCGGTCCGCCCGGAAGAGCGAACGCATTTATATCGCTGGCATTGACGACCTTAAAACTGTAATCGAATGCCGGCTGACGAAACTGCGGCGGAATGTTTGCAACGAGCCGCTCACCAACTCGTGAGACATAGTGAGTTGCGAGGTCGTCGTTAAGGATCGGCAACTGCTGTTCGACCTGCACGGCCGTCTTCCTGCCAAGCTCGACATCCTGCCCAACCTTGTATTTATTCTTCGGTATCGAAACGCGTGTTTGCGCTGTTGCCGTAATCGGCAACGCGACCATTGCCGCCAAAAGTCCGAAACTAATTAATTGCTTTTGAAATTTACGTGTCGTCATTTTCCCCTCCTCGATCAAATGGCACTAAACAATAGCTTACCAAAAATCGCCGCAGTTTCGATGGAATCGGAAGTTAGTAAGTTGCAGGAAGTTTCTGGAAAGTAATTAATGAGCGTAGGCAGAATCGGCAATTGCGGGTAAATCATCAATCTCTTCGGCAGACACAGGTTTCTCAGCAAGAGCGCCTCGAAACTTTTCGATCAGTTGTTGACTGTTTCTACGATCCAATCTGGATTTTGCGCGCCCGTCGATAAGGATCGCCACCAAAAGCTCGTTTTCAAGCTCGTCTTTAATATCCATTTGAAGAAAAAAATCGAACGCCTTAAATTAAAAGGAATATTTACAAGATAGCGGGTGAATGTTAGATCAATGTTACGGGGATGTTAAATTTCGCGGTGTTGCAGATTGGCATACGACATTGTTCAGGTTAATTTAACCATTTAGCCCAAACCTTTGGGTTATAATCGCTCAATTATGCGGGAAACTTCGGTTTTGGAAAATATGGCGACGCAAGATCGCGGGCACGATTTGCAAAGCGAAATACACGGCGCTTACGACGATGAACAGCTGAACCTGCTGCGCGACAAGATATTGCTGCTCGGTGGTAAAACCGAAGCGGCGGTTAAAAATGCAATGCGTGCTCTGACGACTCGCGATTCTGTAACCGCAAAAGAGGTGATGGACGAGGACGAGGTCATCGACCAGATGGAGCTTGAGATAGACCGGTTGTGTGTTGACATTCTCGCCTCGCATCAGCCGACCTCGCACGACCTGCGGCTTGTGGTTTCGGTAGCAAAGATCACGCCGATCCTCGAACGCATTGCCGATCATGCGGCCAGTATTGCCGAGGCGTCGCTAATTTTGAACAACGAACCGCAATTGAATAATTACGTCGATTTTTCGCTGATGGCCGAGGTCGCGGGCGATATGCTTTCGGCTGCCCTTGATGCATTCACCGCCGAAGATGCAGAAACATCGCGTGAAGTTATTCGCCGTGATAAGCAGATCGACGATTGCTACCGGCGCGTATTCGATGAACTGATCGAGAAGATGATCGATAATCCGGCCGCGACAACCAGTGCTGCTCATCTTCTTTTCGTCGCCAAGCATCTTGAGCGGATCGGCGACTATGTAAAAGATATTTGCGAATTGAATGTTTACCTGCGCGAAGCGGTTTTTATTAAACACAGCCAATAACCAAAGATTTTAATACTGGAGACAAAGAAAATGGCATTTAGCTTTTTACCAAGAGAGGACGAATATTTCGAGATGTTCTCACAGATGACTGAGAAGATACAGGAAGCCGCGAAAATCCTCGTGGAAATGATGGACGACAAAAATCCTGATTTTCAGTCATACACCAAGCGGGTCAAAGATGTCGAGCACGCATGCGACGAGATCACGCACAAGATCACGACCAAGCTGAACAAATCCTTTGTAACGCCGTTTGACCGCGAAGATATTTATACGCTTACGGTCGCGCTCGACGACGTTTGCGATTATATCGACGCCGGTGCACGCGCCCTACGGATGTATAACATTCGCGAATTCAATGATTCATCTCGCGTGCTTGCGAAATTGATTCAAAAGCTTTCGGTCGAGATGCATTCGGCGGTTGGCCTGCTCAAAAAACCGAACGGGATGAACGCCCATATCGTCGAAATTCACCGGCTCGAAAACGAAGCTGACGAGGCTTATTTTCTGGCGATCGAGGAATTGTTCAAATCGCCGACCGACGCGATCGAGGTCATTAAGCTCAAAGAACTTTACGAGATCCTCGAAAACGCGACCGACCGCTGCGAAAGCGTCGCAAATATTATCGAGAGCATAGTTTTGAAACACAACTAAAGCAGTGGTCGGTGGTTAGTGGACAGTGGTCAGAAAAAGAATTCTGAATACTGACCACTAACCACTGACCACTGACCACTGCCAATATGGATGGACAATCAATCGCATTCGGCCTCGTCGTATTTATTATTTTCGTCGCGCTCGTTTTCGATTATGTTAACGGCTTTCATGACGCCGCAAATTCGATCGCCACGGTCGTTGCAACGCGTGTGCTTTCGCCTGGCGTCGCTGTTGCGTGGGCGGCGTTCTTTAATTTCATCGCTTTCCTTGTTTTCGGCACCGCGGTCGCAAAAACGATCGGCGGGAACATGGTTGACATTGCGAAGATTCCCGGCAACGACCAGCTTTTCGTACTTCTTGCGGCCGTTTTAGGCGCGATCTTTTGGAATCTGATCACATGGTATCTTGGCCTGCCGACATCGAGTTCACATGCTCTCGTTGGTGCGTTTGCAGGTTCCGCGATCTCGTCCTACATCTGGCATTTCGGTTTTACCGGTGTGCAAACTGTTTTGATCGCCGAGGGTTGGATCAAAACGCTTACATTTATTGTATTGTCGCCGCTGATCGGGATGTCGCTTGGCTTCATCCTAATGGTCTCGGTCTATTGGATATTCCATCGTGTCGCGGTCAATAAAATAGATCGTGTTTTCCGCGTCGGTCAGTTGTTTTCGGCAGCGGCCTTCTCGCTCGGTCACGGTGGAAATGATGCGCAGAAGACGATGGGGATCATTACGATCGTTCTTGTCGCGGGCGGTTTTTTGCAGATGACGCCGGCAGGTAAATTGCCTGATGTTCCGCTTTGGGTCGTCTTGGCCGCACACGCCGCCATCGGTTTGGGAACGCTTTCCGGAGGCTGGCGGATCGTAAAAACGATGGGCACGAAGATTGTAAAACTTCAGCCTGTCGGCGGATTCTGCGCTGAAACGGCCGGTGCTATAACTTTGTTCTTCGCAACATTTACCGGCATTCCGGTTTCAACAACGCACACGATCACCGGCTCGATTGTCGGCGTCGGCTCGGCAAAAAGATTCTCGGCCGTAAAATGGGGCGTCGCCGGTCGCATCGTTTGGGCTTGGGTTCTAACGATACCTATGGCAGCGCTCATCGCCGCACTTTCCTACGGTGTAATTCTCATCATCGAAAAAATCGTCGGACGAGCATGATTGGAACGCAGGCATCCATGCCTGCATGCAGGTGCAGAAGCCCGCACGAAGTAAGGGCGAAATGATCTACTTTTTGCGACCTCATGCGGGTTCCCACTCGCGCTTCCTTGATGGATCGATATGACCGCCCTTACTTCGTGCGGGCTTCTGCAATGAATCGCTACAGTTCGCGACCGTATCTTGCTAAACGACCTCGAAAGCGCCATCATTTTCATATGACAACCGTTGTCGAAAATGCGCGTGAGCTTGAGGATTTTTTGGTGATGCATGACGCTGAGATCGCGGAAAGCATCGACGCTGCGAAAGCCGAATTAGGTGACCGCGTCGTTGTTCTCGGGCACCATTATCAGCGTGATGACGTGATCCGCCACGCCGATCTTTCTGGCGATTCGTATCAGCTTTCGGTGATGGCATCGCAAACCGATGCGGAATACATTGTCTTTTGCGGCGTTCATTTCATGGCCGAATCGGCCGATATTCTTGGAACCGAGAATCAACGCGTGATCCTGCCCGATCTTGGCGCCGGCTGTTCGATGGCCGACATGGCGACGATCGATCAGGTCGAAGACGCTTGGGAACAGCTTCGCGATATCGGCGTTTTGAAATCAAAGGTTGCGCCGATAACGTATATGAATTCGTCGGCCGCGATCAAAGCATTTTGCGGTCGGAACGAGGGCGTCGTCTGCACCTCGTCGAACGCCATCCCGCTATTTGATATTTACCTCAAAGAATACGAGAAGATGTTCTTTTTCCCGGATCAGCATTTGGGTAGAAACACCGGAGCGAAATTCGGAATTCCGCTGGACAAAATGGCGCTCTGGAATCCGCACGAAGACCTCGGCGGCAACACCGAAGAACAGCTTCACGACGCAAAGTTGATTTTATGGCGCGGACACTGTTCTGTTCACGGAAGATTCAAGCCGTGGCACGTTGATAAAATTCGCAAAGAAGTTCCTGATGTTCAAGTGCTCGTGCATCCCGAATGCATGCGCGAGGTAGTCGAGATGAGCGACCTCGACGGTTCGACAAGTTTCATTATCAAGACTGTCGAAAATGCACCGCCTGGAACAAAATGGGCTATCGGCACCGAGGTGAATTTGGTAAATCGGCTGCGTGATCGATTTCCCGATAAGGAAATTCACCTTCTCGCACCCGACCTGTGCATGTGTGCGACGATGTATCGAATAGCGCCGCAAAACCTTGCGTGGGCGATGGCGAATCTTCTGAACGGCGAGGTCGTAAACGAAATAACTGTCGAAGATGAAACCAAACATTTTGCGAGGGTCGCGTTAGACCGAATGATCAAAATGACAGACGAAATCAAATAATTATGGTTTTGGAATTATTGTGTGCAAAATGTGAGACAGAATATTAGAGTTCTTTGAAAAACTTCCCTTGGTTTTTCGTGTCATGCCGCTTTGGACTTAACACTTGTCCGCGTTGACTCTTATTCGTGCATTCGTGGCCGATTTTTCTGTTTTTTGCCACGAATGCACGAATAAGAAACGTCTCAACGCATGTTCTGGAACGGCGCACTTGGTTTTTCAAAACCACCTATTAGTTATTTATGTAAGTCGATATAATCTACCAAAGAATATCAACCTCATAGGATACGAATTGTTTGTCAGCCGTAACCAAGGACAGATTCTCGACTTTTGCCTGAGCAATCAGCAATCTGTCAAATGGGTCTTTATGATGTAATTCCAGGTTTTCAAGGTATAGAGCGTGCGGTAATTCGACTGGCAGAATTTGTAGATCGTTGGCAATCTGCTGCTCGATTACTTTATTCAATTGCTCGCTAAAATTGAATTTCCCAAGTTTGATCTTTATTTGAAGTTCCCAAACACTGGCAACGCTGAGAAATATCTCATTTGCGGGGTCAACGATTTCGTCGGCGGCGGTGCGAGAGAGTTTTTCAGGTTCTTCGTGCCTCGACACGAATACATGCGAATCGAGCAATAAATTCAGAGGTCGTTTTCGTCAAATGCCCAAAACTCGTCAGGCAGCTCATCATTGAAGTCATCGCTCATAAAATAACCATACGCTTTGCCTTTCCCTAATCCTAAAAAACGCTGTTTTGCCGTAACCTTTTTCGTATCGGCAATAGGTGTGACTTTGGCTACCGGTTTGCCGTTTTCTTCGATCACAACGTCGTCGCCGTTTTTGGTCAACGCTATAACGGACTGAATTGAATTCAACGATTTGCTGATATTTACGGTCTTCGTCATTTTCAACACCAAAAAATTATAGCACGCCAAATCGGATTCTATTTCATCAAAAGACATCGTGCTCACCTGATCTATCACAGTATGATACCGTAAAAGATCGCGATGAGAATTATTAGTTTTGGAGCTATTTATGGGAAAAATGAAAAAACGATTAATGATATTAGTATTTACTTTTGCAGCGACTGCTGCCGTGGTTTCGGCGCAAACGTCGTGGCTTGACCGGCCGCTAAATCGAAATTGGAACAACGGAAACGGGGTAGTGCCGAATGCGCCGCGCACGTTTGCGCCGATCGACACTCGATGTCGTGAGCAGATACGAACACCCGAAAGTCTTGCGGATCGCGCGGTTACGCGTGCGGGCTGGTCGTTGTTCGGATCTTCGCAATCGTATGGCCGCGTTTCGGTGGTTATGGCAATGGCAGGCGTTGACGGAATGTGCCGGCCGAATCAATACAACGCTTTTGTTTTTGTAAGCAATCGGTTTGCGGGCACTTTGGCGCCTGAACCGGTCGATTCAAGAACCGACGGAGCATTTGGACGGCTCCAACTCTTTAACGAAGGCTCGCTGTCGGCGGAATTTACACGTTACACGTCGAGTGACGCTCTCTGTTGTCCTTCGCAGACAAGCAATGTAAATTACAGTATCTCGTCCGGCAATCGCTCGGTTCTTAAAGCCGAAACAGTAAATACGTCTGCGAACTGTGATAACACCGGCGGCCAAACACAGGACAATGTCGTTTCGGGAACGGTTACATATCGCCAGCGTTCGGCACTGCCTTCGACGGCTGTTCTTTCCGTGCGGCTTTTGGATGTCTCGCGTGCAGATGCGGCGGCGGACATAATTGCCGAAGACCGCATCGACCTTGCCGGAAAACAGGTGCCGATCTCGTTCGATATAGCGTATGACCGTTCGAGAAT
>JBOGOW010000164.1:0-8081 GCA_050748285.1 Pyrinomonadaceae bacterium | reverse complement strand
GATGTAAGCATCGGAAACCTTAATGGCAAAGAGAGCATCGGCACAAACGGCCATGCGGCGACAGGTCTTCCATACTTGGATGAACAGCTTTTACAGACTCGAAGCAACCGCTCGCCTTTATCGTTATTTGTTTCCCAAAATCCGCGAATTCTATTCTGGAGTCTTTCGATCCTTTTGGGTTTGATACTTGTTCCCTTTGTTTTAGGAGCCGTCTCGTATTTTTTTAACCCGAACCCCACAATCGGCGAAAAATTAGAAGTAGTCCAACTATTTACACCCGAAACGAAATTAGAAGGCGATGTAATGAGCGTCAGTTTCTCACCGGATGGCAAATATGTTCTTTTCGAGGTGTTGGACGATGGAATTAATAAGATATTCGATCGTCTCGCGACGGGCAGTGAAATGGTTCAAATCACTGACGGAAGGTCGAAAGAACATTCGCCGGTATGGTCGCCCGACGGAATGCGAATCGCGTTTATTTCTGACCGCGATAATACCGTCGGTATTCGTATCGTTTCGTATTTGGGAGGCGAATCAAGTCTTCAAATACCTATGTCGCCGGAACCGCTTTCGTATCGCCTGGTTAAATGGAGCAAAGACGGAAAAAGTATTTTTTTTGAAACCACCGATGGAAAACTTAACACGGTTGAATTGGATTCGCGGCGTATCAATGAGATTGCGTTGACGACACCAGACAAAAAGTCGGAGTTTAGGGTTTCGCCGGATGAAAGTCGCGTGGTCTATAAGGTAACAGAAAACGGCAGTCAACAGCTTTGGCTGCAATCGCTTGGTCGCAGCGAAGCTACGAAGTTGACCAATAATAAATATCGAAACTCATCCCCGTGTTGGTTTCCTGATAACGCCAGGATCGCTTTTCATTCGAACCGGACAGGAACCTTTCAGATCTATGTTACGGATCTTTCCGGAAAAAAAGTGGAACGCATCACATTCAGTAATTTTAGTTCTTACAATCCTGTTGTTTCTCCGGATGGATTGAAGATTTACACAAAGCTCGCACAAAACTATGACAATAATTGAAGATATTTCACAACGAATTCTGTGCTGTTCGTTAACGGATTGTAACGTCGATTTCTACTTCGGCATTCGAAGCATTTGAAACCGGGTTGGAGCTGACGAATAATATTTGTTTATACACCCTTGACGGACACCAAAAAATGCATATGATTTTTCACAAATCGAAATCGTTCAGGTTCGTTTCGGTCGCGCTGACGGTTACCTTTACGCTGTCGGCATCGACGCTGATCTATGATCGACAATTTAGTGGTACAACTCAGGCTGGTTTGGACAAAATCACAGCCGAGACAAGGCATGTGCAGATTTTAAAGGAAGTAGAAGCTACCAATAATCGCACTTTATTTTTCAAGAATGCGGTAGTACTTGCCGACTTTGCGGATACTCAAAATCTATTCACTATGGCCGAGAACGCGGTAACCTTGCATGATCCGGAAGGACTGGAATCTGTCGCCCTGAAACTCGAAACATTTGATACCGACAACCCTGATCGAAAAGTTCGAATTGAAAACTTTAAGGTCAAAGCTTCCGACCTATTTGCGAAACGCGCCAGGAGCCGACGGTATGAAGTCGATAAAATAGATTCGAAATTGTTGGAGATTAAAAGCGAAATTCAGTCGGATCCGAGCAATTTTGACAAAACAGTCGAAAAGAATTGGCTCGAAAAATCAAGAGTTGCTCTTTTGGACATATACCCTAGGGATGCCGAACGAGCTATCTTTTTAGTTCACGACAATTTCCGCGCGTTTTACGATTTGGCTTGCTATTTACAGGATAAAGTTGGCGGATCTGAGAAAAAGGATGCGATCAAATATTTTGAAAAAGTAATTGAAATCGGAACCAAAAAGTATGAAAAAGATGCGGATTTTTTACGTGCAAATTTGAACTTGACAGTTCTATACTTTCAGATCGGAAACTCCGTGAAAGCCAAATGCTATTCTTCGCAGACAATGGAAAAATACTTAGCTCGGAACCAGGACGACTTAGAATATTTGTTGGGACACCAATTGGATGGCAGATGGAATGAACCGGAATTTATCGAAGCGCTGGAAGCTGTAAATCCGAATCACGACATTATGCACGATATATGTTGGACCTCACGTTAGTAGCGGACTCGGTGTCGAGGGAAACGCACATCGGTAAAGAAAACAGCGAGAACGCGGGACATCGAAGTGAGAGTTTCTGCGAGGCTTGTGTCACTGATTCCAATAATTGAGTCGCTGGAGTTAAAAACCGCGTCACTGGAGTCGAGTCGATATCCGCGACACTGAGCGCATTTTTTGCAGATTCGAGCGGTTTTGCGGTAACTCTGAATAAATTCTCGAAATATGTGGTTTTTTCGCAGGTAAAAAAGCATCCGGTTGCAAAATATTTCGCAATTATGTTTACGGAAGCGGTTGGATTGTATATACTTGCGTTGGTTTGGTGTTGCGGCGGCGATTGTGCCGCGGCTAGCATTACAGACCGAAGAGGATTGCGGTCGGAAAGGTCCGGCCACGAGGCAGAATTTTTTGGGTCGAGCGCGATTTGAAAATATCGAATTTGCGCTCCCCTGATAAAAGGCTCCAAGGAAGAGCTAACGGAGTTCGAAGTAATTCCCGCGTGAAACAACTCACAGACTACCGTTTCGGGCCAAGGGCTCGGAATGGCAAGCTAAAAGTACAATCTTACGCTACTTTCGAACCGGCTATTTGACCGGTGAAATATCCGTCTGCCTTTAGCAAAGTCTCGCTAGAATTCACGCCGAGCGGTCCGACATGACCGTTTCGGCTCACAAAAATTTATAAGGAAAATTCAATGTCAAAAGAAATGATCGTAAGCGTCAATGGACGCGAAAAAAAGATCGCGATACTCGATAACGGTAAGGTTACCGAATTTTATATCGAGCGCGGCGAAGAAAATGCCGGCATCGCCGGAAATATTTACAAGGGCCGCGTGCAGCGTGTGCTGCCCGGAATGCAGTCCGCATTTGTCGCCATCGGGCTCGAACGCGATGCGTTTTTATACGTGTCGGACTTTTTCGACGAGGAAGAAGAGATCGAGCGGATCGTGATGGAAAAGGGCAAGAAAACCTCGCCAGAAGAAGCAAAGCGCGAGGCGAACGAACGCATCGACCGCGCCCGCATCGAACGCGAAAAGCAGATGGAATCTGCGCAGGAAATTACCGAGCCGCTTGCCGAAGCTGCTGATTCCGATGATGATCCCGTGCCGGTTAAAGAAACAAAACGCGGCCGTTCGCGTCGCGGCAGAAAGGAAAAGGAACGAGAGACGGAAGCAATTCCGAATGCTGCTGAGGCTCCGGACTTCGAATTCGACGATTCCGGCTTTGAGCGGATTATCGATGATGAGGACACGGGCGATATGTTCAAGGATGCATATATGCAGGAAGCGATAGTCGATCAGGTTCGCGCGGTCGAATTCGACCTTGAATCAACGTCGGTCACCGAGGTCGGTTCGCTGCTCTATTCGGTCGATGCATCGGGAAGCGGCTTCGAAAGAATCGCCGATGACGACGAAGACGCAGCACCCACAAAGGGCAAAAAGCCGGCAAAGGGACGAGCCAAGAAATCAAAAGACGAGACGGAAAAGCCGAAAAAAGCGTCTGCCAAACCTAAAGCAACACCAAAAACAAAAGCAAAGTCCACCCGAAAGAAAAAGGCCGATGCCGAGCTTGAAGACGCAGAAGCAAGCGTACGCGAGCCGAACGAAGTTGCCGAAATGACCGTGCGACGCGGAGGTCGCGGAAGGCGTCGCGGCGGACGCGGCAAAAAGCCGGAGGGCACGGACGAAACAAACGGAAACGGTGATCATGAAGAGTCCGATTCGGTCGAGACGGAAGCAAACGAAGTTCCGGCCGAATCGAAAACCGACGACATGCCGACGAAAGGTACGGACGAAAAAGCAAAGTCGGAATCGAATGCAGATGACGAGTCGCAGTCCGATCAGACACGCAGCCGAGGCGGTCGTGGAAGAGGCGGACGCGGGCGCGGCAATGACCGCAACGCACGCGGCGGTGATAAACGCGACCGGCCGCAGACGCCGACGATTTCCGATCTGCTCCGCGAAGGCCAGGAAATCCTCGTTCAGATCGCAAAAGAACCGATCGCGCGAAAGGGCGCGCGGATCACATCGCACATCGCTATGCCCGGACGATTTCTGGTTTATATGCCGACGATCGAGCATCTCGGCGTTTCGCGAAAGATCGAATCATCCAGCGAGCGCGGCCGTCTGCGAACACTGATCCAACGGATTCGGCAAGACGAGGAAATTCCTTCGGGCGGATTTATCGTGCGAACTGCCGGCGTCGGAATTTCGGAAGAAGATCTGCGGCAGGATGCGCGCTATCTTGTTCGCACGTGGATAGAGATCAAAAAGAATTCGGAAAAAGCGAAGTCGCCGGCGATGGTTCATCAAGATCTTGATCTTGTGCAGCGTCTCTTGCGCGACCAACTTTCCGATAACTTTACGGCCATTCGAGTTGACAGCGAAGACGAATATCTCCGCACCGTCGAGTTCATCAACCGCATTCAACCGCGAATGGTCAATCGCGTGAAACTTTATACGCGCGAAGAGCCGATCCTCGACACATACGGCGTTCAGGAAGAGATCGACAAGGCGCTCAAGCCGCGTGTTTGGCTGAAATCGGGTGGCTATCTGGTGATAAATCAGACCGAGGCATTAGTCGCTATCGACGTCAACACCGGCAAATTCGTCGGCAAGGGAAATGCGCGGCTTGAGGACACTATCACGCGAACGAATATGGAAGCCGTCGATGAGATCGCGCGGCAGATTCGCCTTCGCGATCTCGGCGGCATCATCGTGCTCGACCTGATCGATATGGAAGACCGCCGCAACCGGCACAAGGTCTCTCAGGCTTTGCAGGAAGCATTGCAATCCGATAAATCGCCGACCAAGGTGCTTTCGTTCAACGATTTCGGGCTGATTATTATGACCCGCAAACGCGTCAAGCAATCGCTCGAACGCACAATGTGCACACCGTGCGAAAACTGCGAAGGCTCGGGCTGGGTGAAATCCGCAACGACCGTTTGCTACGAGATCTTGGCAGAGGCGAGAAGGCTTTCGAAACATCTGGATGACGTGCGGAACACAACGCTGCGCATCCATCCAGACGTAGCAACCGCATTCCGCAACGGCGAACGCGAGGTCTTCGAAGAGGTCGAACACTATCTCGGCAACGTCGATATCACCGCCGACCCGCACGTCCACCAAGGCCAATTCGATTTTGCATTTGTTTAGTTTCAGATTTCGGGTTGAGACGAAAGTGTGAACAAGCGTGCCAAGTCATTCGTGCACGCTCTTTTACACTCGCGTTTCTGCCTGTATGTCGACGAACTCCGAACTTCAGAGATTCATTCTGCGCAGAATTTCCTGAAAACGTTTGTCGTCTCGCAGCGAATCGTATTGCGGGTCGACGTTGATGTACGGAAGAGCAAATTGATATTTATCAGCTGCACTATCCAGACCGTCTAAAATACCTTCGTCGTCTCGAACATTCGCATCGGTTGCGAGCAGCATCAAATAGCTGTTCGCAAAGCTATGGCCCGCATCAACAGCCAAAGCCCGTTTACAAAACTGTATCGCGATTTCCTTCTCGCCCGCAAAATAATGAAGCTGTCCTATATCGGCGAGGAGCGTCGGATTGGTCGGGTCGAGTTCGAGGGCTATGTTCATCTCGGCCTTTGCCTCATCCAGACGGCGGTGGATCGAATATAAAACGCCGAGCCAATGATGGGCATTGATATTATTCATATCCAGTTCGAGGGCGTTTTTCAATGACTTTTCTGCACCGTCCCAATCACGGTGATGAAACATTCGGATAAAGCCCTGAACGGCGTAAGCATCCGCCGAATTTTCATCTAAGGCAAACGCTTTTTGTAACAGCTCTTCGGCTTCTTTCGCCGGAGCCGAGTCTTTTACCCCGCCCATTGCCATCGTGCCAGCCAGAATCGCATAAGCCGGTGCATAACTTTGATCGAGATCGATCGCCCGTTTCAAATAAGCCGAGCCGTCGCTCCTTCGTCGCCAGAGGGCGTAACCGGTTTGGAAATTCTCATAAGCGGCGAGATTGCTCGGCAAGCGTTTCGAGATCGTTTCGAGTTCCTGTGGCGTTAACCTGGCCAGTATTTCCCTGGCGGTCTTATTCGCTATTGCATCCTGAAGCTGTACCGGGTTGTCGTATTCAAACTGCTCAGACCAAACTTCGGTGCGACCGCTCGTTTCGATCAGACGAACAGTTGAGGCAAAACCGCTGTTCTTGACGCGGACTTCGCCATCCAATACAAAATCGGTTTTCATTTCGGAGCCGCTTTCCGCATATTCGCGAACAAGTGCAAATTGCTTAACGGAGAACTTATTCATGCTGCCCAGCCGGACCGAAAGATCGCGCGAAAAACCCGCCGCAAATTGTTCGTCTTCGCCGGTAAACGGCAAGACGGCGAGCGACTTTAAAGCTGACGAACCTGAAACAGTCTTTAGACGCAGCGGCGGAAAAGGCAGCGCAGCCGTCTTCGACGAATCACCGCGTAAATAAAAGAATAAACCGGCGGCCACAACCGTGATCAGCGCGATTCCCGAGATATAATGCCCAGGCTTTACGAAATAGCGAGAGCCTTTCGGCTTGCTTATCCGGGTTGGCTCACTCGTCTCTTCTTCGATACCAAGACTGATCTTTTCTACAACGTGGCGTTCGATCAACGCCTTTGAGCCGTTCGATTCAACAGTTCGGACATCGGCGTCGAACAAATAGCCACGCCGAGGTATGTTTATTATCAGCTTTTTCGATCCGTCTGTCTCAAGCGTCTTTCGAAGGAGATAGATGTTTTGCGTTAAAACGCTGTCTTCGACAAATGAATCGGCCCACACACGCTCCATCAATTCTTCCTTCGTCACAACATCGCCGTGATTTTCGACCAGTACGCACAAAAGTTCGATTGCTTTCAGGGGCAGAGAAACGATCACACCGCCGCTCCGCAGCACGTGCTTATCGGTGTCCAATTGAAATTCACCGAACTCGATCAAATTTTTTCCGTTCAAGACCTGCATTTTAGGCGTCCGAGAAACATTTGATAAACGTATGAGAAATCTTTTAAGACTTGATCGATGTTTATCGTGTATAAGGTTCCCATATTTTAGTTCAACAAATGAGAAACACCAAGAGAATTCGGTTTACACACGAGCTTCACGAGATCTTGACTATAAGCTCGCGCACTGTGTCGAGATATTTTGTCGGACTTGCGGAGCCGATCGCTGGACTCGGCAGTTGACATTTTCGGGCTCGGAACCCGTGAGATATTAAACGGCGTCAACGCCGGGGAGATTCACGCATTTTGAAACTTCTAACGGACAAATGCTGATTTGCGCGAATTCGTCGGTGTGAAAAAAGGAAAATGAATCCACGAAAGAAACACGAAGGAAATTTTAAAAGCTGTTCGAAGTCGCCAAAGGCGACCGACAATAAAGCGTAGGGTGAAACCCTACGAATCGAAAAGGAAAATGTTCCGACGCTGAAAGTGTCGAACAATAAACGATTAGTGTTGCTCACCTTCGGCGAGCGGTTCGCCGTTGACCTGAGTCGTAGGGTTTCACCCCTCGCTATATTGTTCGTCATCTTCGATGACAGGATGAGAAGATTCAAGTCCTTCAAACAATTTTTGTGGCGATTTTCTAGTTGATAACATTTGAAGATCGACGAATTGGGCAAAACCCACAAGGAGACGTAGAATTATGTATGCAAAAACAATGAAATTTTTGACGGCGGTTTGTTTTTTGGTTTTGGCTTTTGTAACGGTCTCTGAAGCTCAGGTTTGTACGCCGGCGCCGGTTGGGCTGATTTCGTGGTGGGCGGCGGACGGCAACGCGCTCGATTCGCGCTCGCGCAACAACGGCGCGCTTCAAAACGGCGCGACATTCACCGCTGGACAAAACGGGCAAGCGTTCAGTTTTGACGGCATTGACGACCATATAGTAGTGCCTCATAACGCCAATCAAAATATGGGCGATAAGATCACGATAGAAGGGTGGGTTAACCC